>NZ_CP013188.1:900000-1023473 GCF_001444405.1 Pseudoalteromonas phenolica | reverse complement strand
ACTTTTTACTAAGTTATATCAGCTACTTATACACACACGACATCATGACTGTAATGAATTACTTAATAAAGATCTGATCTATTCCTAGTACAGATCAGATCTTTATCAATTAAAAATGAGTTATACACAGCTGAATCATGAAAACATTCAATTAATACTTAATAAATAGTAATATTTGGCAGTCTGAGTTAGTAAAATTTTGATTTGAACAATCACTTAGTAAAATAATGATCTCAATAAAAATCAGCTTCAGATCAATTTTTTACTAACATTAATTATTAACTTTTGCTGTGGAATATGTTGTTATAGCATGTCGTCGAAATTTGGAAATAAAATAATGAGCCGAAAGGTGAACATCTCAGTAGATAATCTACCTGATTCATTGCGTGGGCAAATTCATGGAGTAGAAAGTGCAACTGACAATGAAAATTTAGCGCTATTTACAGATAACAAAGATGTTCGTATTACACTTGATAGTGCAGCACATGAGTTACGAGCATATTCAAATACCTTCAATCATTATGATCTTTGGGGCAGGTTCGTTCGCTCAGGTCACAAAAAACTACCTCTTGAAGAGGCGCCTAAAAAAACCATTATTACACGGCGGATTTCCGAAAAAGTCGACGGCATTCTTTATGAAGGCGAGATTAAAATTACGCCGGCAGTTGTCAGTACAAAACTTGATGGTGAAGAAGTTGAGTGCTTAGTTTGGCCTTCAGACAGAGAAGAAAAAGTAGAAAGAGCGTTAATACGGCTTGCTTCAAAAGGTAAAATCGTAAAAATTAATTTTAAGTCCGGTATTCAATATGCTGTTATTTTTTCGATGAATGAATTGGCTCAAGAGCTAAAAGCTGTTGGTCAATCGATGCCTTATCCTCAGATAAAAGAATCATTGGAAGCACTTCAAGGCTCAAAATTATCATTTAAATACTCAGCAACAGACACAAAAAACACAGATATTGATGATTCTTTCTACGAATCCAATATGAATTTCCTCTCATCACTTCATTTTAGTGGAAAAAAAGGTCAAGGCGGAAATGTTAAATGTGTTGCTTGTTTAAACGCTTTTGTACACAACATGATCGATAACTTAGAGTATAAAGGTTATTATTTCAACAGGGCACAAGAGTTAAAACGTGGTTTATCTAGATGGATGATGCTCCGTCTTTATCATTTGTGGAGATATGCAGCGCCAGGCAAGACCTACCACTTTAGACTGCTATCAATTATGGAAAAGTATGGTTCAATTTACTCTACTGATGAAATTACTGAAAATAAATTGAAAGCATTACGCCGTGATATGACCACCACTATGAAAGATTTGATAGAAAAAGGCGCTATTTCTGAATATGATATAACCAATGTTAAGGATGATAAGACGGGCAAAATCATTGATTATGTTTATGAAATGCATCCTTCAGAAGAGTTTTGTGATGAGATTTTAACATTAAATAAACAAAACAAACGCATTGAAATTCAAGGTGGTAAGCGTCTAGTTGAAGCCGTTGAAGTAATCGATGAAGATGTATTAGAAGAAATTGTAAAAGAGTAAAATTAATTACTCTTTTCTTTCTAAATAGATTCTATCAACCAGAAAATTATACTCTTTTTTCCTTGGATCGTTCACTTTTGAATCATAGTTGGGAAGACTACCAACTTTTAATTTTTTATTTGGATTTAACATAACAAATGGCAGTGCACCACTAACGTGATATCTATTTGTTGCTGTAAATCGTACATTAACTTCCGGGGTAACTCTAGTTGGCCTTCTTATTCTTAGTTTAGAATCTGAGCCTAAACTCGCGACTCTCATTCTTTCAGATTCAACAGCCTTTAGCCAAGATTCTTGATCGATAGCTCTTGGATTTGAATATTTAGATGAGCGCTCAAGCATTTCTAGCGCAGTGTCTTTAGTTAGTGTTTTCGTCGCATGCTTCTTCATCCATGAAAACCGAATAGAATAGGGGGATTCAGACTCAAAATGAATTTTTCTATATGCTGCTAAAGTAATTAAATTTGGTATAGCTGAGTGAACAGCTTCAAAACGAGCATCGTTATTTGGAATACTTAATATTAGTTCTTTAAATTTTGCTTTTTCAATATTTATTGAATTGATTCTGTTTTGAAGATGCTTGAATTTGTCATTTACTAAAACAATACCTGGATGACGTGTTAATACTTTGCCACTTTTTTCACTACTTAGAAATAAATCGCTAAAAGCAAAAACAATTTTTTTTAGCGCCTCTTGACCTGTTATTTCATGAACAAGTATTTCCTCAGGTGCAGTATGTTCTTGGTCTTTCTCATAGTTAGGTAGATCGTAATAATTAGCTGCAATGACATCAGCTGTTTCAAGTTCTTTTGAGAACAGTTCAAGATGGTTTTGTAGCAAATCAAACTGTGCTTTGATTAAAAAATTTATATTCATTTAAGTGCAATAAAAGTTTCATTTAAGTATGATGTGTTCCTTTATTTTAGCACAAATTTTCTAGAGTTTGAATTTAAGTTCAATCTTTAGATTAAAGCACCGCAACATATAAATATTCAAAAACTTAGAGTGAACATGATGAGTAAGTAATTTTCGAAGTAAAATTGATTTACTATAAACCTTAAATCTAGAATAAAAACTGGTCAAATTCATATCCACTAGAAATTTTGAAAATCATCAGAAAACACACAGTTTTTAAATTAACCATGCATTTTTTGGTGTAGATATTTGAATTTCAGTATACAACTTCAAACAAATTCTGTTTGTTTGTAACGTTGATAAAAACATGTGAGAAGAAATAGTTACTTTCTGTAACACATACAATTTAGCCAGAGCTAAAGATTTTTGTTTAGCAAATCGAAACCATAAATATGGCTAGCTTAGTGATTAACTGTAACCACGATATTTTGTCTGTGAGAAAGATAATTAAACCTCGCTCTATTATAAACTTTTTATAGTATGATGTGTTCCCCTCATTACCATAAAAATAACCTGTTTGTCCAATCAGATTGTTAAACATGTAAGTATAGATTTATGCACAAAATAAGTTATGTTAAATCAACCGATGAAGAAAATTAGACAGGTCTCTGCAAAAGTAATTAGAAAGAAGTATTTTTAATAACCAACAAACTCTATCTATCAAAAGAAAAGATATTAAAATGTTCAAATTAGAAATAAAACGATTCATCGCTCAAATTGTAGATAGAGTATTAATACAGTGTTGTGCGAACTACTAATAAAAATTAAAGCGTTCGGGACTAATTTCTAAGAACTAACTCTAAACTTTCATGTAACTTTAAAGTTAGATAGTTAATGATAAGCAATCAAGCCAATATATCTCTCATTATTTGAAATCTAGGAAAAAATTTTGATATAAATTTTTTAAGGTGGAATTTAAAATTTTCAAAGCTAAGATTCTTAGGGCTTATATAGCTAAGAAATAAAAAGTCGAAAATTAAATTAGAAATCAATTTTACAATATAGCTTACATTGAAAAACGTTAAATCTGTAATTACAAAATAATATTTATGAAATTAGGCCTTTGTTAAGGTATGTCTTTTAGCTATTAAAACTAATACAACTTAATTTTTCAGGATACAAATAGAAACAAACCTAGTGTACCTAGTAAAATTTTATCTGTGTCGAAATCATTTTACAGAGAAAAGTAACTAAGAAATCAAAATTGCAGAACATCCATTTGCATGATTTCACAAATTCATAACTTAATTTAAATCAAACACAACGTACTCCAATTTACAACAAGAGCAATTATCTTCAGACAGGATTTATTGAATAAGAAATCCAATAAACAGATAGCATCTATCTAAGTGAACTAACAAAACTAAAATCAATTTTTTCAAATAATAATAAAAGAAAATGAATCTGTAAGAGCAATCGTTGAACATCTACAAAACTATCATATTTATTTAAGCTTTTTACTAATGGCGCTCAAATTATGATTACATTGACAAATATTAAGTGGAACGGATTAAATTTATGTTTTAAGGCATAGCTTCAAGCACTCGGTGTTCTGCTACGTCAGAATTTAATAATTAAAAATAAGTGCAGAACTTAGGCTGAAACGTTAGCGTAGCATTTAGATGCGAAGTTGGAGGACTAAATGAGCCGCACACTTATTATTACGAATGCAAACAACGAACTAATTATAAAGTTACTATGGTGTTTAAGGATGTAGGAACTTTTAAAAGCTTCACACTAATAAAAGATACATTAAGTGAATAACAAACATGCCAAAAACTCATTAATGAAACATAAGGTTATGTAAAACTTTATGGTTCCTTAAGCTGCTCCATTTTTGCCATTGTAAGTGTGGATAAGACATTAAAAAGGGGAGCGCTCGTCATAATAAAAGGTAATAAATTAGAATAGATAAGAGCGAATAGATTACTTCAGTTCGATTTTACCTTAAGCTATTGAAAATCAATAATTTATAAAATCTACCAACCTTTATCAAAACAATTTTGAGTAAAGGTTTAATAAAGTTACCACTAAGTTGGATAGATCTAAAGTGTTTTGATTCCTTGCAGAAGGAACGGAGATTTCCTTAAATATGTCGGTTAGATATATATAGTTAAGATTATGACTCAATAAATTGTTGTTGCTGTTACACCTTTTGTTTAACTCGAAGCGGTATGAAAACACACGAATGTACTGTAATAAATTGGTTGAATTTACACAATGAATGTTCAGAGTTTTCTAAAAGGAAAGTTTATCTCTTAGATAAGATAAACATACTAATTAACTAATAGATGTTGAAATAGGCTAACGATTGAGTGTGATACTAAGACAAAGCATTTTCAGAAAATGTAAAAGAAGATAGTGATCTAAAATTTATTTTAACTATTTATGCGAATAGCAATTTAAAAATTATGAATTCGAATCTTGTTAGTACTTAGCTCAGATGACAAATTTAAATTTGTAAAACAAAACTTTTTTAAAAGAATGTAAATTTATAACTACTTGAGCTGATTAACTGAAAAACTTTAACCATATATCCCTAGAAAACTCCCAGTCTTCTAAATCTTGTTTATTGCTGTGATGTAAATTAGATATCTATTGTCGATTCCGAAAAACGACATAAATAGAATTACTATTATAAGTTATAAAATTCACAAAAGCTTTTTCTTCGATTACTTCATATCAACAATGCCAATGCTAAAACAATATTATTGTATGATGTGTTCTTGAGGGCTCGTTATTCAATCTTATGATGTGTACTTAAACATAGGTGACAAACAGTATATTTCCCGTATAGCAGTGTTTACGTGCCAAACATTTATTAGTATGTTGTGTTCCTATGACCCTTAATATAGCTTGTAGTCAACACTGTAATATTGTAAGTTTATTTTGTTCTAATTTAGAGAATGGGAATGAGGAATGAAAAACTGGAACCCAAATAGCTGGAGAGACTTACCAATCGTCCAGCAGCCTGAATATCCAGATCAGGCTCAACTGAAACAAGTAGAAAAACAGCTAAACTCAGCGCCACCTTTGGTTTTTGCAGAAGAGACAAGAAGCTTATTTAAAAACTTAGCAGATGTATGTGAAGGAAAAGCTTTCTTGTTACAAGGTGGAGATTGTGCAGAGTCCTTTTCTGACTTTAGTGCAGCTAATATTCGAGATACATTTAAGACAATCCTTCAGATGGCCGTTGTACTTACTTATGGCGGAAAATGCCCAGTAGTAAAAATTGCTAGAATGGCAGGTCAATACGCAAAACCAAGATCTTCAGACTATGAAACAATTGATGGAAAATCGCTACCTTCTTACAGAGGAGATATTGTAAATAGTTTTGAATTTACTGAAGCAGCGCGTATCCCAGACCCAAATAGATTGATGACTGCTTACCATCATAGTGCGGCAACATTGAACTTGCTTAGAGCATTCGCACAGGGCGGTCTTGCCGATTTACATCAAGTAAACCGTTGGAACATGAGTTTTGTCGCAGCAAATCCTCTTAAAGATAAGTTTCAGCAGTTAGCGGATCGCATACAAGATGCACTCCAGTTTATGGAAGTATGTGGTATAGACTCCTCAGTAGCACCAAGCTTAAAAGAAACATCCCTATATACTTCACACGAAGCATTGTTATTAGGATATGAAGAAGCACTTACTAGAAGAGACCATTTAACTGGTGATTGGTACGATTGTTCATCACATTTTGTGTGGATCGGTGAACGTACTAGACAACTCGATCATGCGCACATAGAATTTTTCAGAGGAATCAAGAACCCTATCGGCGTGAAAGTCGGTCCAGGTATGAAACCAGACGAATTAATTAAGTTAATTGATGCTTTAAATCCAGAAAACGTACCTGGACGCTTAACATTAATAACCAGAATGGGTGCAGATATTTTACCAGAAAAGCTTCCTGCGCTTGTGAGAAAAGTGCAAGAAGAGGGTCGCAAGGTAATTTGGTCATCAGATCCGATGCATGGTAATACTGAGAAAGCAACAACAGGATATAAAACGCGAAGCTTCAACAACATTCTTCGTGAAATCAGTCAATTCTTTGCTGTTCATAAATCAGAAGGTTCATATGCAGGTGGTGTTCATTTGGAGATGACTGGTCAACACGTTACAGAATGTACTGGTGGTGCTTATGGTCTTTCAGATGAAGATTTAGCACAAAGGTATAGAACACAATGTGATCCACGCCTTAATGCTGACCAAGTATTAGAACTCGGTTTCCTAGTTGCTGATTTATTAAAAGACGCAAGAAAATAAACAAAAAGGTCGCAATGCGACCTTTTAATATTTTCGCCTTACTAAGCCAGCTTCGGATATAATTTTAGCTGATATCTCTTCAACGGAATGTTTTGTCGAATTTAAGTAAGATGTTTTATGTTTTTTAAATAACATTTCTACTTCTCTTACTTCAATTCGACATTGACGAATTGAAGCATATTTTGAATTAGCCATTCGCTCCTGTCGAATTAATGACAACCTCTCAGGATCAATTGTTAACCCGAAAAGTTTATTTTTAAAAGGTAACAAACATTTGGGATAATTGCCTTTTTCTAGATCGTCTTCAGTCATTGGGTAATTTGCTGCTTTAATGCCATATTGAAGTGCTAAATACAAACTTGTAGGTGTTTTTCCACTTCTACTCACACCAACAAGAATAATATCAGCTTCTTCATAATTCTTTATATTTGCACCGTCATCATTTGCAAGCGCATAGTTAACAGCATCAATTCTGAAATCGTAACTTGATTCATGAATCGAATGAGTTCGGTGAATTCTCGGAACAGGTTCAGTTTTTAACTCTTTCTTCAATACATGACTTGCCAGTGTTAAAAAATCATAACAAACAGCGTTACTAGATAAAATAATATCGGACAATTCTGGGTTTACAAACGTGAAAAAAACTAATGGCTTTTCACCTTCAGCACTAACTGTTTTATTGATCAGTTCTTTTACTTCATGTGCTCGGTTAACAGTTTCTACAAAAGGAATCGTTTTATGTTGAAATTCAACAGGAAAAAGAGAAAGAGTTGCATGACCAAAGACCTCGGAAGTAATGGCGGTACCATCAGAAATATAAAAAGCGGTTCTCATAATTAAGCCTAATGAAATTTGTTTATTTTCCTTATCGCGGTTTACGCGACTAGCTTTGCCAGTGTAGAATGCACTTGACTATACTTATGGTCAAACAATCTCTCACATTTATTACAATTTGTTTATGGAGACAGTTCCGTGCAAGACTACGTTCTCTGGTATCAAGAGTTAGGTATGCAAGATGTACCTCGAGTGGGTGGCAAAAATGCGTCACTTGGGGAAATGATTTCAAACCTTTCTAACGCTGGTGTTCAAGTACCAGGCGGTTTCGCTACTACCGCCGAAGCCTTTAATGAATTTTTAGAGCAATCTGGCTTAAACGAGAAAATTCACAATATTCTAGACACATTAGACGTTGATGATGTCAACACTTTAGCAAAAGTGGGCGCTGAAATTCGTCAATGGATTATCGACACACCTTTCCAACCAGAACTAGATAAAGCAATTCGCAACGCATACAACACGCTCCATGGTGATGCCTCTGCAGATGTTTCATTCGCTGTTCGTTCATCTGCTACAGCTGAAGATATGCCAGATGCTTCTTTCGCAGGCCAACAAGAAACATTTTTGAATGTACGTGGAATTGACGCAGTAATGGTCGCAATAAAACACGTATTCGCTTCTTTATTTAATGACCGCGCAATTTCTTATCGCGTGCACCAAGGTTATGACCACCGTGGCGTTGCGCTTTCAGCAGGTATACAGCGCATGGTTCGTTCAGACAAAGCATCTTCAGGTGTAATGTTCAGTATCGATACCGAATCAGGTTTTGAAGATGTTGTGTTTGTAACCTCAAGTTATGGTCTTGGTGAAATGGTTGTTCAAGGAGCTGTTAACCCTGACGAATTTTATGTTCACAAACCAACTTTGGCCAAAGGTAAACCTTCTGTAGTTAGAAGAAACCTTGGTTCTAAAGCAATTCAAATGGTTTACTCAAGTGACGAGTCACACGGTAAACAAGTTGAAATTGTAGATATGGAACCTGAACTATCAAATCGTTTTTCAATCACAGACGAAGAAGTACAAGAACTAGCAAAGCAAGCTGTAATCATTGAAAAACATTATGGCCGTCCGATGGATATCGAATGGGCTAAAGATGGTAATGACGGTAAACTTTATATCGTTCAAGCACGTCCAGAAACAGTGCGCTCGAATGAAGATGCAAACGTAATGGAGCGTTTCCAACTTAAAGCACAATCTAATGTTATTGCTGAAGGTCGTGCTATCGGTCATAAAATTGGTTCTGGTGTTGTACGCGTACTTAACTCAATCGACGAGATGGATAAAGTACAAGTTGGTGATGTATTAGTTACTGATATGACAGATCCAGATTGGGAACCAATCATGAAGCGCGCAGCTGCGATCGTCACAAACCGTGGCGGACGTACATGTCACGCAGCAATTATCGCTCGTGAACTTGGTATTCCAGCAGTAGTTGGTTGTGGTAATGCAACAGACTTAATCACAAATAATCAAGAAGTAACCGTTTCTTGTGCCGAAGGTGATACGGGTTATATCTACGAAGGCAAACTTGATTATGAAGTAATTACTTCTGAAATTGATTCTATGCCTGATTTACCAATGAAAATTATGATGAATGTTGGTAATCCAGATCGTGCGTTCGACTTTGCTAAATTACCACATGCTGGTATTGGTCTTGCGCGTTTAGAGTTTATTATCAACCGTATGATTGGTATTCACCCTAAAGCTTTAATAAACTTTGAAACTCAACCAGCTGATTTACAAGCTGAAATCAAAGAAATGATCGCTGGTTATGCTTCTCCAGTTGAATTCTATATCGAGAAGCTAGTTGAAGGTATTGCAACTTTAGGTTCAGCATTTGCACCAGAACGCGTTATTGTACGTATGTCAGACTTTAAGTCGAATGAATACGCGAACTTAATTGGCGGTCAGCAATATGAGCCAGAAGAAGAAAACCCAATGATTGGTTTCCGTGGCGCATCTCGTTATATTTCTGAAGACTTCCGCGAATGTTTTGCACTAGAATGTGAAGCAATCAAACGCGTAAGAAATGGCATGGATTTAACGAATGTTGAAATCATGATCCCATTCGTACGTACTTTAGAAGAAGCTGCACAAGTAATACAATTACTTGAAGAACATGGCTTAAAACGTGGTGAAAATGGCTTAAAAGTAATCATGATGTGTGAATTACCATCAAATGCATTACTAGCTGAAGAGTTTTTAGAATACTTCGACGGTTTCTCTATTGGTTCTAACGATTTAACTCAGTTAACATTAGGTCTTGACCGTGATTCAGGTTTAATCGCACACCTTTTCGATGAAAGAAATCCTGCAATCAAGAAACTTTTATCTATGGCTATTCAAACAGCTAAAGCGAAAGGCAAGTATGTAGGTATCTGTGGTCAAGGTCCTTCAGATCATGAAGATTTTGCTGCTTGGCTTGTTGAACAAGGGATTGATTCTGTATCTTTAAATCCTGATACAGTACTAGAAACTTGGTTGTATTTAGCTGATAAGCTTAAAGCAAATTAATTATAAAGCCGGCATCAGCCGGCTTTTTCATTTTACTTTGTCTAATCTATAGCAAACATCTCTAAAAATACGCTGTAATTTCTTCAAATAAACTCTTGCTTTAGGGTAATAAAAAGAAAAACACATTAGCGCAGCCAAACCAAATATGATTGAAGGGCCAGGCACAACAAAAAAGATAATTGCTAATATTACAAATAGACAACCTAAACTCAAAGTAAGAAATTTCTTCATAGCAGCCTCCTGTATTAAATAATAGCAAGTTAAATATAATTTTCTGTTTCTAACTGTAACAAAGAATATAAAACTCAATTTTCTTAACATTTTACCGTGATACAATATAGTCATAAGTAATAAGTAAAAACCGTCATGATTGCTCAAATTTCTCAACAAGATAACGCAAGTGAATTAATCAATAACTATATAGATAAGCTTAAAAGTTCAGGCTTTACTGGTGATCTTGATACCAGTTATGCGACACGTATTGTTAATTCAACTGATAACAGTATTTATCAAGAAGTCCCTCAAGCTGTCGTTTTCCCTAAATCAAATAAAGATATTCAAATTGCACTTCAAACAGCCAACCAAGATCCTTTTTTGTCTTTAACTTTTGGACCAAGAGGTGGAGGCACTGGCACTAATGGGCAGTCACTTACTCCCGGTATCATTCTAGATTTATCACGACATATGCGTGAAATTATAGAAATAAATGAAGAAGAAAAATGGGTCAAAGTTCAAGCGGGTGTCATTAAAGATCAGCTAAATGATTTTTTAAGACCTTATGGATACTTCTTCGCCCCAGATTTATCAACGAGTAATAGAGCAACAATTGGCGGGATGATAAATACCGATGCTTCTGGCCAAGGTTCGTTGGTATATGGAAAAACCAGTGATCATGTTTTAGGTTTAAAATCATTCTTGGTTGATGGTACAGAACTAAATACAAGTAAAATTACGAAAGAACAGGCTGAGATACTAGCAGAGCAGCAGACAAATACTTCCCCTGTTTATAAGCAAGTACTTACTTCTTGTGAAAATAATAGAGAGTTAATCCTTCAAAAATTTCCCAGACTAAATAGATTTTTGACTGGTTACGATTTAGAAAATGTATTCAATAATGAATTAACAACATTCGATTTATCAAGAGTTATAACTGGAAGTGAGGGCTCACTTGCTGTTGTAACTGAGGCAAAACTAAATATAACACCCATTGCTCCATTTAAAACTCTAATAAATATAAAATATGACAGCTTTGATTCAGCATTACGAAATTCTCCATTTTTAGTAGATGCAGAAGCAACATCCGTAGAAACAGTAGATAGCAAAGTTCTTAATCTAGCAAAAGAAGATATTATCTGGCATTCGGTTTCAGATCTTATTCAAGATGTACCTGGCCAAGACATGTTAGGTTTAAACATGGTTGAATTCAATGGAGAGACAGCTAATGAAATGGATGACAAAATTAATAATCTTTGTCATAAGCTGGACGCGCTAATCGAAAAAAAACAAGCAGGTGTTATTGGTTATCAACTGACAACCGATAAATCCGAAATTCTAAAAATTTACGCAATGCGAAAAAAAGCAGTAGGTTTGCTTGGAAATACAAAAGGAAAACAAAAGCCGCTCGCTTTTGCTGAAGATACAGCAGTTCCGCCTGAAAATTTAGCAGACTTTATTTCTGAATTTAGAACATTACTTGATAGCCATAATCTACATTACGGTATGTTTGGTCATGTAGATGCAGGAGTTTTGCATGTTAGACCAGCACTCGATATGTGCGATCCAGAACAAGAAAAGTTACTCAGAAAGATTTCTGATCAAGTCGTTTCGCTTACTGCAAAATACAATGGATTGATGTGGGGCGAGCATGGTAAGGGCTATCGCAGTGAATATGGCCCAGAGTTTTTTGGTGATGAACTGTTTAACGAACTTAGAAAGATAAAAGCAGTTTTTGATAAAAATAATAGACTAAATCCTGGAAAAATTTGTACGCCAATAGAAAGTAAAGACTCACTTGTTTCAGTTGATGGACAAAAAAGAAGTTGGTTTGACCGTAAAATAGATGTCACCGTAAAAGACAGTTTTGACAATGCAATGAATTGTAATGGTAATGGACTTTGTTTTAATTATGATGATGACACACCAATGTGCCCATCTTATAAAGTTACAAAAGATAGAAGACATTCACCTAAAGGAAGAGCATCATTATTTAGAGAATGGCTAAGACTTCAAGAAGAGCAGGGCGTTAATCTACTCGAAGTTGAAAAACAATTAATTAATAAAGAAAGTGATATTACCTGGTGGGAAAGATATCGAAATTCTGGTTCGAATAATTACGACTTTAACCATGAAGTCAAAGAAGCGATGGATGAATGCTTGGCTTGTAAAGCATGTTCTTCAGCATGCCCAATCAAAGTAGATGTTCCTACATTTAGATCACGATTCTTAAATTTTTATCACAGTATTTATTTACGACCAGCTAAAGATTTACTTGTAGGAAATGTAGAAGCAACAGCGCCACTTATGGCTAAATTTCCTAGATTGAATAATTTTATTGTAAATAATTTCCCAGGAAAGCAATTTATAAATAATATTATTGGATACGTAGATACACCTAATTTAAGTGTTCCTTCAATATCTGAACGTATAAAAACAGAAAACAAATTTGATTTAGAAAAAATTAATTCACTTTCTGAATCTGAAAGAAGAAATTCAGTTTTAATCGTGCAAGATCCATTTACTAGTTTCTATGAAGCAGAACTTGTAGATGCAACCATAAAGCTTATCGAAGCGCTAGGTAAAAATGTTTATGTACTACCATTTATTCCAAATGGTAAGCCACAGCATGTAAAAGGTTTTCTTAAGCAATTTAAAACGACTGCGAAAAATTCAAGTCAGTTTTTGAACCAAGTGGCAGAACTAAATATTCCTATGATTGGTTTAGATGCGTCTTTAGTAATGGTATATAGAGATGAATATAAAACAATTTTAAATTCTGAAGATAGAGGTAATTTTGAAGTTAAACTTGCTCATGAATTGTTTGAATCATTTGACTTCAGCAATATCAAAATCACCAATAGTTCAAGTCTAACTTTGTTATCACACTGTACAGAGACAACTGCTATGCCTTCAGCGTCCAAAATTTGGAAAGATATTTTTTCTCAATTAGGTTTAGACTTAAATACGCCTACAACAGGTTGTTGTGGTATGGCTGGTACATATGGACACGAAAAGCAGAATTTTGAAAAATCAAAGTTATTATATGAGGCATCTTGGAAAAAGAAGATAGAGAACGAACATATTGAAACAGTTTTATCGACTGGTTTTTCTTGTCGTTCACAAGTTAAACGATTTGAAGGCAAAAAACCACTTCATCCAATTGAATTTATTGCTTCTAAACTTTAAAAACATGAGTAATGTGGTTGATATTAATCAACCACACTTAATTTAACATAATTACAATGTCCTTTTTGAACCTGATTTAGCACGGTCTGACACATTTGTTTGTATGTATATTTGATCTGTCGTAGCAATTTTTGAATGACCAAGATCTTCAGAAAGGTGTTTCAGTGGTCGATGTTTTGCATCATGCGTTGCACCTGTATGACGAAGCCAATGTGAAGTAGCTGCTTTAAGTTGTTCTGATTCATCTTCAAAACCATCTTTTTCTAGTTTTTCTATCGCAAGATCAAAGCTTTCTTGGACAATTCTCCGGATCTGCCTGACGTTCATCCCACCTTGACCACGTAATTTATGAAGGATAGGGGATGGGTCATCTGCTCGAGGTAAAGCTTCGAATCCTCTATGAATACGATATCTTTTCAAATACTCTAAAAACTCTTCGCTCAGCGTAACATCCCTAAGTTTGTTACCTTTACCCATAACACGCAAGAACCAATAATTATCAGAATCTTGCCAAAAATGACTCATAACTGGTGACCACTGAGGCCTATCTGATAATTCTGAAATTCTAAGATATAAACCTTTCAAACAAGCTAAGGTGAATAAATTCCTTTCAAATTTCGGCTCTATTTCACATTTGTCTTTTGTAACACCAAAGACATATTCCCATTGAAGGTCACTAAGTGTATCCGGCATATTGATTTGTGATTGCACAACTAGATATGGAGAATTTTTTTTCACTACAGGCACATAGTTAAAAGCTGATTTTTCTTCTAATTGTGCAAATTTATAGAATACATTTAGCGCAGTAAACATAGCTGCAAGCGTTTGTTGACTGACACCGTTATCTTTTTCTATAAAAGGGCGCCATTTTTCATTAATGCATTTTACGCCGTTTTTGTCTTTAAAGCGCCATTGTACAGAATTTGTAGACCAAGTTTTTTCAGGCTTTACCATAAAATCAACGTAAGCCTCTATGTCTTCGCGCTTTAAATTGAAAACTGATGATTTTGTAAAATGCCAAGACCATAGATAGAATCGTTCAATTTCATTTCGAAAACGATTAAATGTTGCTTCAGATTTTCTACCATAAACATATAAAAACTTTAATAAAAATTCATAATCTGAATTTATAAAGTCATGTTTAGAGTTTAAAACTGCAAGTTGAGACTCTAATTCAGGATATTCAGTTTTAAGGGTAGCATCTTCAACATGCGCAATCATATATCTTAATTGCTTAACAGTATCGACTAACGGGAAAATCATATAAAGTCCGATATTGGTTAGTATTGGACATAGTTTAGAACTTTAGTAGGTCTAAGTAAATTAAAGTTTTTAAAGGAAATATGGGTAATAATTAAATTAAATCCTTATTTAACATAATATAAATTATAAGAAATTAACTCTATAAATAAAAGATGCTAAAATCAGCCTTCACTTATAAGTTGGTCAATGAAAAATGAATGAACAAAGCTTTTGGGAAATTTTAGATAAAGTAAAACAATCTCCAGAGGATTCAAATGAAGTCCTAAAATCTATTTTAGCTAATTCTTCAAGTAAAGATATTGAAGATTTTGATGCAATTTATACAGAAAAACTTAAAAATCTTTGGCATTGGAATAACTGGGCAGTTGCATATATTATATGTGGCTGTAATACAGAGTATGATTTCTTGGACTTTTGTAATTGGTGCTTATTACAAGGAAAAGAGTTTAATATAAAACTAAGTAATAAACCCGATGAACTCTTCGATTATAATTATCCAATTAAAGACCATTTACCTTATCCGTATGTTGATGAATTAGATTTAGTACCAGGTCTGTTGTTCGAAGAAATTACAGGTCAAGAATTACCATACCATCAAGTAGTTAACTTTCAACCAAAGGGAAAAAGGTTTAAAGACAAACCTAAATCCCTCAAAGAAAACTATCCAAATCTATTTAATAAATTTTGGAAAAAGAATTAATCTATAATAATTCTTAACATCCTTCTTAATGGCTCAGCTGCTCCCCAAAGTAGCTGATCACCCACAGTAAATGCACTAATATATTTCGGACCCATCGTTAATTTTCTAATACGACCAACGGGTATATCTAAAGTACCTGTTACTTTTACAGGTGTTAATTCTTCTGCTGTAATATCTCTATCATTTGGAATAACACGTACCCATTCATTATGAGTAGCAAGAATACTTTCGATCTCTTCGACGCTCAAGTCTTCTCTTAACTTAATGGTCATTGCTTGAGAATGACAACGCATTGCACCAACTCTTACACATAAACCATCAATTGGAATTGGTGAGCGACTAGACCCTAGTATTTTGTTTGCTTCTACTTGTGCTTTCCACTCTTCTTTTGACTGACCAGATCCCATTGGTACATCAATCCAAGGAATTAAGCTTCCAGCTAACGGCACACCGAATTGGTCTTTAGGAAGAGAATCCGATTTAATTTTCTCTGCGACGAGTTTATCTATTTCGAGTATTGCAGAGCTTGGATCATCTAACAGTGATTTAACTTCCGAATTAATTTCACCCATTTGTGTGATCAGCTCTCGCATATTGCGGGCGCCAGCACCGGATGCAGCTTGGTAAGTCATTGGAGAAACCCACTCTACTAAATCTCGTTCAAATAGACCGCCTAGAGCTAATAACATTAATGATACGGTACAGTTTCCACCAACAAACGTTTTAACACCCTGCTCTAGCCCCTGCTTGATAACATCGTTATTCACCGGGTCTAAAACAATTATACTGTCGCTTTCCATTCGAAGTGCAGAAGCTGCATCAATCCAATAACCAGTCCAACCCGACTCTCTCAAATGTGGATAAACTGATTTTGTATAATCACCACCTTGGCAAGAAATAATAATGTCCATTTGGGACAAAGCAGTCACGTCACTTGCATCAAGCAAAGGTTTAGGTGTGCCAGCAATATCAGGTCCTAATTGACCAGTTTGAGAAGTTGTAAAAAAATACGCTTCTATATTATCAAAATCATTCTCTTGCTGCATACGCTCCATTAAGACGGAGCCAACCATACCACGCCAACCAACGAGTCCTACTTTATTCATAGTCTTTTACCTTGTATCAAATTATTTAGAATCATTGCGTGAGTCTAGACGTCTAAAACTATCAAACTTACTCTAAATTCACTAGCTTTATCTTGATAAATTCTAAAACTCCAAATTTTTTCATATTCATTTTATCTAGTAAGATGTGTTCTTTGCGTTTGGAAAAATAAGCCTATATCTATATAGGCTTATTTAGATTAGCTAGCTGTATTTAGAATTCCATTGAAACATCTAAGCTGATTTGTTGAGCCATTTCCTTTTCACGAATAACAACATTATTCTGCTGTACCTCAAAGTTTTGGCCAAGAAGGTTTTTAACTTTGAATGTAACCGTTGTATTAAAGTTTGGATAATAGCTATAGACAAGGTCTAATGAATTTATAGGTTGCTCGTAAGCATCATCAAAATCATTAACGCCTGCCGCCAAAATACGATCACCAAATACATTATAAATTACTGATGCTTGATGATTTCCATTGTGTGAATCATAGTTAAGTTGGAAGTTAGCAACATACTTAGAATGACCTGTCATTCTTCGTTTCAAGTTTGTCAGATCACCCTTGTCAGCTTCTAATATTTCAACTTCTGAATCACTCAATGTAACGTTACCAGAAGTAAATATTGCACCGCCTAACGCATCAGCAGATAATTCAAGCAACCACTCAGCTTCAATACCATAAACAAAAGCCGTATCAGCGTTGTCGAACTCTAAAGTGAAACGACCATCTGCTTCTGTTAATAAGGCTTCAATTGGTTTATCGATATCTTTATAGAAGGCGCCGATTGAATAATTGTCACCATTTTCCATATAAAACTCAGCTCTGAAATCAAAGTTATCTAAATAGCTTGATTCAAGCGTTGGATTACCGAGTGTACGATAATCTGTTAATGGATCTTGGTACTGAACTGGTGTTAATTCACGCAAGTCTGGGCGAACAATTGTTTGACCATAACCAAATCGCAACTGATAAGACTTTTCGCTATATGTGACAGAGAATGAACCAAAGTAATCATCTTCCATAACACTCGCTTGTTGAATAGCTTCTTCGCTAAGTTTGTCAGCAAGCAATGCAGGATCAAATATCGAACGAGAGTAAGCTAATGCTACCTGACGGAAGTCTTCATAACGAACACCACCAGAAAAGCGCCATTTTTCGCCCATTAGATAATCAAAGCTGCCAAAATATGCATCAATTTTCTGAGCTGCTAGGTAATCATCAGCAGCCGGCTCTTGAAAAAGAAGCTCAACATCAGTCATATCAACAGTAGAATCATCTCTGAAATAAGAGCCTATACCCAATGCCTGAGCTGGTGTGTCAGCAAGTGAAAGGCTTTCATTTTGACCAAAGCGATATTTTAAGAAGTCTGTTCGGTAATCACGCGTTTTATCGACAAAGAAACCACCACCTTTTAGCTCTATCTCAGAGCCATCAAAGTAAAAAGCTTTACTGGCATTCCAACCAAAGTTTTCTACTTCATCTTCCATCGCTACATAACGATACAAATAGGGGTTACCACCTGAACTACCAGTATAAACCGTTTCTGAGTACTCACCGTTTACGTATAGATCACGAACTGATATTTCTAGTTCACTTGGAATATCAGTCGTTGCGGTTGAATCAGTGTAGTGCCAATCAACACCGACACCATCTAGTAATGACCAAGTTAAATTATGTGTACCTCTAACCTGAAGGATTTCTAGTTCACGTTGTTCAAAAGAAGTCAGATTTTTACGTGTAACTTGACCACTCTCGATGCTTAATGACTTTGATGGTTCTTGATACATTGCATAAGAAGCCTCATTTTCGGTGTCACGAAGCATCATATAACCTGCATTAATATCGTGTCCGTCAAGTTTGTAACCAACATTTAATGAGGCATTTAGTTTGATATTATTCTTGGTAGACTGTTTTTCTTCTTTTGCAGAATAACAAGTGAATGTATCTTTACTACACTCTAGTTCCTCAGTGTCTTTTGTTGCCAAAACTGAGTTGAACTCTGTGCTATTAGACCATTCATTATCATAGGCAACAGAAGTTAAGAAACCTAATTGACCGCCAAAACCAAATACATCGTCATATCGGTCACCAAACACTATTTTCGCACCAAAGTCTGGATCTATGCTTTTCTCAACCATACCAAAATCACGAGGTAGAGATTTTATCAGATCTTTGTTTAACGAAATTGCCGCTTCTTGACCAATATCAGAACCTTGAATTTTCGACTCAACTTGACGAATGTTTCGAATTGATAGATCTGAAAGTCCGTTAATGTATTTGTTTAATGCCATTTGGATTTCTGCTGGCATTTTGCGCAGACCATCGTCTTTACCTAGCCAGTCATCATCACTACCGTTGTAAACCAGGCCCGTATCATTGGTATCTTTATAAGCAGCACCTACTTCAATTTTGAATACACGATCTGATGGGATACTTTTAGTGCGAATATTTACATCACCACCACCGAATGCAGCTGGCATATCAGGTGAGTAGGCTTTTTGGACAGCAAGCGATTCAATTACACTAGACGGGAAAATATCAAGAGGTATAACATTACGTGTTAAATCAGGGCTAGGTACGATTGCTCCGTTTAAACGAACACTTGAATAGCGTTCACCTAAACCGCGAACATAAATAAATTTATCGTTAACCAAGCTTAAACCAGTAACACGTCGAAGTGCTGAAGCAGCATCACTATCACCAGTTCTTGAAATCTGCTCAGAACCCATAATATCTGCAACGAACGCTTGATTTTTACGTTCTTCAATAACAGCGCTCGCACTTCCCTTAAGGCGACTACCAACAGCAACAACTTCTTCTATTTCCTGTGCAGTTTCATCTGCAGCGAAAACCTGTGATGCTGGTGCCAATAAAGAAAGTAAAGATAAGGTAATAAGATTTGCCTTAAATTGCTTTATTGGTTTCATTTTTAATTCCTCTAAACCAAATTGATTCAACAAGGGCGCAAAAGTGCGCCCTATAAGTATATTTTGTGGTTTAGATTAGTTTTTGCGTGCCATTGACGCTTTTACAAATTCAACCCACTCGTTGCTTGCACCTTCACCGATTGCACCGATGAATGCAACATCGTCAAAGAATGAGTTATCTGCATTCAATTTTGCAGACTCAATCGCAACTGTGTTACCGTCTTTGTCTGTAATAGCACCTTTAGTTGTAACACCATCTTCTGCAAGCACATTTGAGAAATCAGCGAAACCAATAAGTTTGTTCATTTCACCTGCTAAGAACCACTGTTCAATATCGAAACCAGCAAGGTCACCAGTTAGCTCAGTATTTATTTCTTCAAAGTTTAAACCACAAGCGAAAATTGAGTTTGAGAAAGAAATATCACCCGATTTTGCATTTGCATGAACACCAGCTTCATGTGATTGGTCTTTATCATTAAATAAATCAAAACAACCTGCACCTGATTGAGTAGAAGAGTTAACAAAGAGCATATTGACTAATTTAGCTTTACCCCACTCTTTCATTTCCATACCAGCACCAGTGTTCTTACGTGCCTCAGCATCTATTTTTCCGTTAGTTACAACGGTTGCGTTTGCAATTGTCGGGAAAGAAACAGAAGTTACTAACTCAGAATCAGCACTTGGTGCTTTCTTGGCGCCATCAGTTTCAAAACCGTGGTTACCGTGCTCTTTAGAATGAACTAAAATGAACTGGCCATTACCTTTCCAACCCTCATCCCAATCGATACCATCATCAACTGATTCTGTAATTACGATGTGCTTGATGTCTACTGAGCCGCCGAATAATTCGATACCATCATCAGCACCGTTATGAACGTGAATGTATTCAATTTCAGTACCTGAACCAACAGCGTTAAGCGTTAGGCCATTTAGTTCGTTATCAGGTGTTACTTCATACCCTGCGTATTTGATAACAACATGCTTTAAAGTACCACTGTCATCGGCTGCATCATTACCACCGTAGTAAGATACAATACCTTCAGCTTTATGATTACATTGACCTGCTTCAGCATCAGCTTTAGCACAACGAATTGATTGACCCATACCATTAATTTGGATCCCGCCCCAGTCACCAATTTGAGCAGTTGTTGAGTCATCACCATCAATGTCGCTGATACTTGTGAAAACAATTGGTTCGTCAATTTCACCGATTGCTTCAATATTTGCACCACGCGCAATACGGATAAAGCTTTCTGGTTTAGTAAAGGCAATGTTTACGCCGGCTTCAATTGTCAATGTAGGACCATTAACATCAATAACGCCGCCTTTAGACGTATCAACATCTTTACCGATAAATAGTTCACCTTCAAAGATGTGAGCACCACCATCTTCCAATGCAGGGATTAAGAATGAAGCAGTGATATCTTTTGCATTGCTTGCAAACGCTTGGCTATAAACACAGTTTTTATTTGCTGAGTCAGGTTTACCTTTAAATTCAACACCGTCCATTGTGTAAGAAGCACAATCTAATGTCGGTGTAACAGGAGTTGTTGGGTTAGTAGTACCGCCTGTATTGTTTGTGACGTTGTTTGTTGTATTGTCAACGCTGTTATCGTTTGTTGTTGGCGTAACGTTGATATCACCACCGCCACAACCGGCAAGTACAAGAGCTGAAGTAATTAGGCTAGCTTTAAAAAACCCAGAAAGTTTCATTTTAATCTCCAAAAATATAATAAGTCGTTATAAGCGCAAAAAAGCTTGATGCATAAAGTAATGGAGTTTTGTTACTATTGGGTTACATTAAATATAAAGTTAGATGACAGTATTAATACATCTTTATGAATATAATCAACAGTAAAAAATATTCAGAACTATGATTTTACTTTGATTATAAAATCGAAAAAGCCGTGATAGATAAACTAACGACGGCTTTGGTGTTGCGATTTTTTTCACATTATAAAAGAGCTTGTTTTAAACTCTCAGAATGTAATTTTTCTTTTTTTACAAACTTAATCCATTGCTTAGCTAATCTTGAAGATTTTTTATGCTTTTCAGCTTGTTCAAAAGCCAAAATTGAAGCATCAAAGTTTTCAAGATTGTACTGTGCCATGCCCAGTGCAACGTACACATTAGCTTCAAAATTAAGTTCACCTTTATCAAGCGCTTCTCTTGCATAATCAGCAGCTTCTTCAAACATCTCTAAATTTAAATAAACCTCAGCTAACCTTTGAGAGTAATTGCCATGTTCAACCTTAGCAGCAGCTTGTTTAAAGTGTTCAATCGACTTTTCATCCTCTTTAGCTTGTACGAAAGCCTCTGCGATAAACGCCTGATTTTTCGCGCTATTTTCGATTTTACTGCTCGCAACCCCTTCTTTTAAGAGTGACGCAGCTTTATAGTTCAGACCGTTGTACATATAAACTTGGGCTAACTGCATGATTTCATTTTTAGAGCGTATAAAGCCTTGCTGCTTAGCCGCTTCGAGAATAGCTAATTGTTTTTTTCCATCCCCAACTTCGCCATACATGCCACCAAGTTGCACCCAATACTCAGGTTTATTAAAAAGCTTCACCATTTTTTCGAGCACTTGAACAACTTGCTTAGGTTGATTCAAAGAATAATAAAGCGCACGTTGTAAAACCAACCAGTTTTCTTTAGGTTGTTCGCTCTTGCTTTCAGCGTAGCTAATCGCGACATTAATGCTTTCAAGCGCTTCATTGTATTGCTTTTGAAGGTAATGTGCGTTTGCACGTAAAACATAATAACTGTTTGCAATCGGCTTGTTGTTACCCAGTTTCCATTTATCAAGATAAGAGATTACCTTTGGGTAATCATTGTTCGCCATGGCAAGCTGAGCAAGACTAAAAGTCGTAGACTGTCTTAATGATTCTGGAATTTGCTCTTCGGAAATCACTTGTTCAAAAGATTCAATCGCTTTGTCTAACTGATTTTCGTTGTAGTAAATAAAACCGTAGAAGTTATACATCATCGCAACTTCGTAAGCATTCATGCTGCTAGCTCTTGCTTTGATATTATCTAACGCTTCTAGACCCTCTTGAACCTTACCATCATCAGCCAGTTTCTGAGCTCTCGCCAATTGGCTATACACTTTATTCCTAAGTGCCGGCACACGCTTTGTTTTAGTCTCAGCGTAAACTGTATTGATGTCAGTTAAAGGCGTAACCGATAATAAACTTGGTAAAACAGACGCTGATAAAACAATACTAACGGTTAAAGTTAACTTTCTAATATTCATTTATATTTCCTCGCAACACACACAAAACCTATCCATTGATCTGGAAAGAGATTTTGTTTTGAACACCGGCCACCTCAACCGCTTCGCCGTTCACAACACGGGGTTTATACTTAAATTTCAAGGCTGCATCCAATGCGGCTCTGTCGAAAATGCTCTGTGGTTCAGCAGTAATCACTTTAGGGTCACGAACAGTGCCTTGTTTAGTTACTATAAACTCAACAATCACGTATCCTTCAATCCCTCTTGAAAGAGCACGTCTAGGATAGACTGGTGCTACTTTAACGATAGGAAGATACTCACCATCACTTGATTCCAAAGCTAAACCACCACCCAAATCAACATCTGCTTGTACATCAGCACTAAAATCAAAATCAGTGCCAGCAGCATCTAGATTATTTGCCTGCATTTGAGGCGCCTCCATTGGTGGTGGTGGCTCCTTAGGTGTAGGTGGCTTTTGTGGTTTACGTTCTTTCTTTTGAACCGTTTCTTCTTTCTTTAACCTTACAAAGTCAAGTACTTGACCTTTTGCAGGCTCAGTCATTGCACCTTCGCCACTTTGGATCAAAGCCTGCATTCCTAGAAATAGGAAAAAGGTGATAGTGGCAGCAATTAATAAAGCGGTTAAGTAACGCATTTTTGCTCCTATGATTCCTGCGCAGCAATTGATACATCAAACGCGCCTGCAGCTCTTGAAGCATCCATTACTTTGATAAGTAGCTCAGTTGTCGCCTTCTTATCAGCTTGGATAACTACACTACCTTGCGGGTTTTCAGCTTTTAAACGTTCGATATTTGCTTGAACCGCTCGTATATCAATCTGACGTTTGTTTATCCAAATTTCGCCTTTGTCTGAAATCGCAACTAGAATGTTTGCACGTTGCTTTTTAACCGCAGTCGCTGCTTCAGGTCGGTTTACATCAATACCTGCTTCCTTTACGAAAGAAGCGGTTACGATGAAGAATATAAGCATGATGAATACAACATCTAGCATTGGTGTCATATTAATTTCTTCTGCTTCTTCTTCTTGAAAAACTTTTGCTAATGGTGCTCTCATAATTCTTTACCTCGTGTCGCTTAATGGTCTAGCAACAATTTATCTTCTAATAACTCGACTTCGCGCTTTGCTTTGCGTTGTAAAAATGTCACTGCAAATACACCAGATAGTGCACCGACCATACCGGCCATGGTAGGAATGGTTGCTTTCGACACACCCGCAGCCATTGAACGTGCACTACCTGTACCTGTAATTGCCATCACATTGAATACTTCAATCATGCCTGTGACTGTGCCTAATAAACCCAATAGAGGACACAAGGCAACCATGACACCAATGTATGGCAGGTTTGTATTTAACTTAATACCAATACGTGAAATCTGAGCTTGTTTAATTTGTTCCGCATTCCAGCTATTACGCTCTGAACGTGCTTTCCAGCTAGCGATTACCTCTTTACGCTGTTGACGGTATAAACCGAATAGATAAATAAAGCGCTCTAAAATAAGTAACCACATTGCGAAGATAAGGACACCGATGACCAGGAGTACCTGGCCACCTGTATCAAGAAAGCTGCGTAGTGCGTTAATTGCATCTAGCAATAAAACCACGTTTACGCTCCTTTCTCGCTACGCTCAGCAATAATGCCAGCGCTTTGTTCTTGCAAAATAAGTAACAAGTTACGTGAACGCGTATTTAAAAGCGTGTATAGGAATACCGTTGGGATAGCAACAACTAGACCCAGTACAGTTGTAACAAGTGCCTGCGAAATACCACCAGCCATCAGCTTAGGGTCACCTGTACCGAATAATGTAATTGCCTGGAAGGTGTTAATCATACCCGTTACTGTACCTAGTAGACCTAGTAGTGGTGCTACAACAGAGATAATCTTAATCAGGGTTAGATTACGAGTGATCTTAGGCATTTCACGAAGGATTGCTTCACTTAGCTTTAGCTCTAACGTGTCGTAAGCGACATCTGGATACTGATCTTTGACTTTCATCACACGCCCAAGTGGGTTATCTTCACGCGGTGTCGTGTCTTTAAGTTGACGACGAATTTTAGCACTCATAAGCATTAAACTAATGAAGCGTTCAAGTGCGATAAGTAAAGCAATAACACCAGTTGCTAAAATCACATAACCAACAGACCCCCCCTGATGAACCTGCTCTTCTGTATTCGGCGCTTGAACTAATAGGCCTAAAATTGAACCGCCTGTTGGGTCTAGTGCAAAATCAACTACACCGCTATTTGCCGCTTGTAAATCTGCAGCTGAAGTCTGATAACGTGCAACCGGTTGTCTTGTTAGCTCTGAAATTGTGTTTGTAACCGGGTTGAAAGTTAAATATTTGCCATCAGCAATTAAGTTAAACGCACCAACACGAAGAACTTCTTTATTTACTTTCTCGCCACCAGCAACAATGACTTCTGCGTTATAACGAGAAACTTTACCTTGCTCTGTCATTTCACGTTGTAGTTCAAACCAAACCTTTTCAATATCTTCAATTGATGCGAGCTTTGAGCTTGAGCCCATTTTTGCTGCCATTTCATCCATGAACGCGCTACGACCAGCAATTTCAGCAGAAACAACTGATGTTTGGAATTTATTGCTAGCATCGCCTGATACTTGCTGAAGCACACCAAATAGCTCTTTTAGTGTCCCCATACGTTTACTCAACGTATCAGACAGGTTTTGTAACTTAATTTCATTCTCTTCAAATGACGTTTCTAAACGTTCTGAACGAGTTAATTGCGCATTTCTGTCTGAAGTAAGCTTGCGAAGTGCCGCATCTTGCTCATTACGTTTTGCAACAAACTCTGCTTCTCTCGCTTTATTTTCGGCAGTTTGTGCAACCTGACCTTGCTCTAGTGTTTTAAGTAACGCATCCAAGTTAAGTTCGTCAGCCATTGCTGCGCCTGATAAACCGAATGTCGTCGCTAAAATCGCAGCTTGACTAAATTTCTTTAACAGTTTCATTTTAAGACCTCTTATTTCGCAGCGTTGATTGGTAGCGTTAACATATCTGGGGCTAGTTGCTTACGAGCTATGCGTAGTGCTTTGTTAATTTGGCTGATATTCGTATCTGGTAATTCTTTAAATTGTTTTGTTTCTTTTTCCCAAATACCTGCCGTTTTTCCATCTTTAGTCACATACATCAGCTCTAGGCGGCCGATACGTAAGAAGTCAACTTCGCGCTCTTGACCTGCAACGTTAATTAACGCTGGGTAGGCTTCAATGGTGCGGCCGTATTCAACTTCAACTTGGTAAGCTTCAAGTACACGGCGGAATTTTTCACTTGATGTCACATCTGCACGTTCCATCATTTCACGAAGTTTTGAAACGCGCTGCTTACG
The DNA here is from genome assembly GCF_001444405.1 of Pseudoalteromonas phenolica. Classification (NCBI taxonomy): domain Bacteria; kingdom Pseudomonadati; phylum Pseudomonadota; class Gammaproteobacteria; order Alteromonadales; family Pseudoalteromonadaceae; genus Pseudoalteromonas; species Pseudoalteromonas phenolica. The sequence continues at coordinate 997,388 of NZ_CP013188.1, read as the reverse complement.
CTCTTCTAATAAGAAAGGCACATCTAGAGCAACAAACTGCTCAAGACCTGTGATCATTTTAAGCATTAACGGGGTGATCTGGCGTTCAATAACTGACACTTGGTCCATTGATGCATTGATGTCAGCCATCTCTGCTAATTGGTTTTGAATTTGTTTATCTAATTGACTGTTGTAAACCATCAAACCATCAATTTCTTTATTTAATGTTTTGAATTGTTGCAATTTCGACTGCATAGAGTCAGAAATAGAGTCAATTTTTCCCTGAGTTTTTAAAGCAGAGTCATTAATCGCTGCACTTTTTTCAACAACAGGATTTAAAGAATTGGCGTGAACACCAGTTGCTGTTGCTAAAACACCTGCAAGAAGCAGAGGGTTAATGCACTTCATCGCATACACCTTAGATTGATTGTTATGAAATTGCGTGCAGTTTAAATAGGTAAAATGACAGTGGTGTTGCGCAAAAAATACAATTTTATTACAGGTGTAATAATTGATTTAAATAGACTTACAAGATAATGATATAATTAATTTCGACTTATGCTGCTTCTTTAGTTTTACTTATACCCTATCATTGCTAAAAATATAAAAGCTCCAACAGGAGCTTTTATATTAGAGTTTTAATGTTATTAAACTTTAAACTTTAAACTTTAATAACATCTCTTCTAAGTTTCTAAATTGAGCTTGAAGTGTTCTACATTCTTCTAAAGTCTGATGAAGGTTATCTACACCTTGTTTACTAATGTCACTGATGTGGTGAATATCAGAATCTAAATTATGTATGACATCGTTTTGTTGTTGTGTGGCACTAGCTACAGCATGGTTTACGCCATCAATAGCATCTATGGCAGATGTAACAGATTGCATTTTATCACCTGCAGCAGCAGCTTTATCTGCACTTTCTGATGAATCCTTCAGTGCTTCAACCATAACGGCAACAGCTGTACTTGAGCCAAGTTGAAGGTCTGAAATAGTATTTTCTATTTCTTGGGTAGATTCTTGTGTACGTTGTGCAAGTTGTCTTACTTCATCAGCTACGACTGCAAAGCCTCTACCAGCTTCCCCCGCCCTTGCAGCTTCGATTGCGGCATTAAGCGCCAAGAGATTAGTTTGTTCACTTACACCTTTTATCACTTCAAGTACTTGTCCGATGCTAGCTGAATGTTGATCAAGACTGGTTACTGTGTCTTGTGCTTGAGCCATCTTGTCACTCAAAGAAGAGATACCGGAAATATTTGAATTGAGCACATCTTGGCTATCTGCACTGAGTTTGTTTGCTTCAGAAGCAAGTTCTGAAGCATTATGCGCATTACTACTTATTTCTTGTGCACTGGAAGATAATTCATTAATAGCAGTTGCAACACTATCAGTACGCTTTGTTTGGTCGTTATATAATGACAAAGCATCATTCGCTTGCTCATTCATACTGGTAATGGATTGTTGTAGAGTAAGGGTAGACTCTCGCACTTGCTTGATAGAGTCATGAATTTTGTCTACAAAGATATTAAATTGAGTCGACAACTCACCAAATTCATCTTCACTAGAACAACTTAATCGTTGAGTAAGATCACCTTCACCCTGAGCAATATTTTTGATCGCATCATTTAATTCTTTTACAGGTCTCATCAAGTATTTAAGCAATAACTGAAGCATCACAACAATTGCCAACACACCGATAACAAGATAAATCAATGCCATATTTCTAAATGAAGACACCGATGAGTAGGCAATCTCTTTATTAATTACGACACCTAGATACCAATTAACGTTATTAATGCCTTTCATTGGTACGAAAGACACTATTTTTTCTACACCCTCTAACTGCATTTCAACGAATTCACTTTGTAAAGAAAGACGCTTTCCAAACAAGTCAGTCATTGGTTTGTCATTTAATCTCGTATTTGGGTGAGAAAGAATTCTGCCTTCACTATCAAGTAAAAAGCCGTAACCAAAACCTAAGAAGTCAATTTCGTTTATGATGTCTGTAATGGTGGCCATATCAATATCACCACCAGCAACAGCGCTTAGTCGGCCACTTTCAAATAAGGGCACCACAGCAGAGATAGTTAACTCATTTGTCGTTACGTCAATATAAGGTGTAGTGAATGCAGTAGAACGTTTTTGCTCAGCAAGCTTATACCAAGGCCGAGTTGTGGCATCGTAATCTGGTGGCAATTGAATAGAAGGGTCGTCTAGGACGAATGTGCCATCAGGCATGCCGATATAAGTATTTTTAAACTCACCGGCAATATCTGCTGTTTTAAGACGCCTTAAAATTTGTGCTTCAGTGTCTGTTTGTTTATGGCCTTTTGCAACAGATTCTATAATCTTAAGTCTGTCATTGAGCCAATTCGCGATATTTTGTGAAACTGAATTTGATATTTCGTGCAAAACAGCGGTAAGTTGTTCTTGTGTTTGGGCTCTCATAACAATGAAGTTATTGATTGTGAACAGCCCTAAGATGATCACCAAAACCAAAGACGCCGCAGCAGTTACTTTGGTCGAAAAACGTAATGATTGGAGCATGTGGATCCTACTTATTTTTATATGAACGCAACCTTTGCAACTCTTTTTTAACAAATTTTTTAGTGTTACGCTTTATATATTCGACCAAAAAATAAAAATCTTAAGTGTAATTAGTATAGAACATGTGTTTTTTGCGATTGCACCTTAAGAACTAAAATGTAAAATACGCAATTTTTTTGCAAGGAGCGAATAAAAGTGCCCACGTCAAGAATGCTTATGTTCTTATATTTTCTAGCTATATTTTCAACACAAGCTAAAGCAACTAGTATTGACGAAATCAAAGCTATACAAAACTTTGCAAATAATGAAATGCGACTAACTGCACTTGAAGAAATTGTGCCTTCAAATCTTTTAGATCAAGCTTCTGCATGCGAATACTTTGTTAATTTTAGTAGAGCCCTTAGTAATGCAGGACGTATAGATGAAGCAAAACAGAAATTACTGAACGAAATCAGAGAACCAAGTTTTAATTATGATCATATTAATAAAGGTCGTTTATATAGAGAGTTAGCTGACGTTCAGTACCACAATGATGATTATGAGGATTCGCGAAGGACAATCAAAAAAGCGATATATCACTTCAAAAAAACACCAAATTTATCAATCTTAACTGGTGCTATCACAAGGCAAGCGTCGATTGAATTGAGAACAAGTCATTACCGTAAAGGCATTGAGATTGTTCAATCTTTTCATAACGAAAATGAAAATAAACTCAGTTCAAAAAATTTATCTTCAATTTATTACTTTTATGGACGCGCTTATGACCATCTTGGAGAGTTTCAAACTGCCTTAGAATACAAATTGAAAGGTTATGAACTAAATACCAAATTAAAAGTGTCGCAAAGTAAAATGGCAAGTACTTTATATGGTATAGCTGACTCTTACGATAAGATCGGTGAACATGAACTGTCCTATAACAAATTTCAGCAAGCACTGACACTAGACAGAAAAACAGATAATAAACAGGATATTGGTCACAGTCTTACAAAGCTTGCATATCAAGCTTATAAACTAAAGCTTTACGACGATGGAATTGAACATGCGCAAGAAGCTATTTCGGTATTTAGCGCCATAAGTAATACGCGAAATATTGCGTGGTCTAAGCATAATATGGCTTTAAACTATGCAGGAAAAGGTGAGCTGAAAAAAGCTCTTTCACTTGAAAAAGAAAATTTAACATTTCTTAAAACTATTAAAAAAGATTTCCATTTAAAAACTTCTGTATGGAATCACTTAGGAGAGTTGTCTCTCTCAATTAATAAACCATTACTTGCATTAAGTTATGCCAAGCAAGCATATGAGTTTGGTGATAAAAGCACACTCAAAGATAGAAGGAAAATCAGCCTAAGTATTATGCACCGAGCTTACTCAAAGCTCAAAGATTTCGAAAATGCCTATCAGATCCAGTCTAACTTACTCGAATTACAAACTGCAGCGCATAAAGAAAACTATGCGAAAAGATTGGCATATTTACAAAATACGATAGAAACTAAGAAAAAAGAACAAAAACTCGCTGAGAAAGAGCAAGAAAATCTAATCATAAGTAACGCACTAGCGCGTCAGCAAAACCAACAAATGGTCTTCGTCATACTATTTATTGTATTCATATCTTTCACACTCATTATATATATTAAAATAAGGCAAAGGCGTGTATTAGAACAACAACAAGGCTTACACCTTAATAAACTACTAGAACAAAGAAACCAATTATTTTCACAAATAGCGCATGATCTCAGTAACCCTGTTACAGTAGCTAGTTTGCATATTGAAGCAATGCAGCATGAAATAATTGAGTGTAAACCAGAAAACCTGACAAAAATAAGCGAAAAACTGACTGATCTTAACCATTTAGTTAAAGACTTGGCTGGCCTAGCAAAACTTGAGACAGCTAACTTTACACTGAGCACCGAAGAAATTGATCTTCAGAAATTTGTGAAGGATATTCATGATGAATTAACAACCCAACCTACTGAGCAAACACTCACAGTTGCTAACAGTCAATTACAAAAAACCTTTGCAAATATAGACCCGCTTAGAATAAAACAGTTAATTGCAAACCTATTCAGTAATGCAAAAAAATACACTCATAAAGATGGTCAAATTGGAGTGTACTTTGATGTTAGTGATACACGTTTCAGAATAACTGTTCAAGATAGTCACCCAAGCGTTCCAAAAGAGCATTTAGGGAAAATATTTGATCACCTTTTTCGAGTTCCAACCATAACAAATACGGAAACACCCGGACACGGTATAGGCTTGTCAATTGTGAAGCAAATTGTTGATTTACATCGTGGTGAGATTAAAGCTTCTGAAAGTGAATTAGGTGGACTTAAAATCGAGGTTAACTTACCAATAAGCTGAAACACTGAAATAATAAAAGAGCCAGCTTAATAAGCTAGCTCTTTAAGTGATAGCTAATCACAATCGAATTCAGGCCAGTCTACTATAAAATCTTCGAAGTATTCTTCTATATCTACCGTATTGTCCTTAGTTACTCTACCTTGAATACTTATACCGAGTTCGTTCATCTTGTCTTTCGTTCCTTGATTTAACAAAGGATGCCAGCTCGCTAACCCCCTGCCTTCGTGTAAACGTCTATAGCTACAGCTATTTGGCATAAAGAAAATATCTTTTAGATTCTCTTTAGTGAGTTTTACACAGGAAGGAACAAGTGTTTGTCTTTCCGAATAACGTGTACATGCACAAGTTTTTTCATCGATATACTGACATACTAAACTTGAGTAAATAAGTGTTTCACCCTCACGCAAATGATCAGTGCTTGTGAAGTCTTCTTCATCACTGTCTATAAAAGAGTGTAGGCAACACTTACCGCAACCATCGCAGATACTCTCCCATTCCTGGTCAGTCATTTGCTCTAGTGATGTAGTTTGCCAAAATTGTTCTGCGCCCATTTTATTCTCAGATTACTTCTAACTGCTAAATTTTACTTTAAGGGCGTAGAACAAGCAAAGGGCCAAAAAATATTGACCCTTGCTTTGATTACAATTGTTTTTCAACCCACTTTTTAATTTTACTTTCTAGTATCGGCATTGGTAATGCGCCATCAATCAAAATTTGCGTATGAAATGCTTTAATATCAAATTTGTCACCTAGCTTTTGCTCTGAATAATCTCTTAACTCTTGAATTTTAAACTGTCCGACTTTATAGGATACTGCCTGACCAGGCCAGCCTATATACCTTTCAACTTCTGCTGTCACATCAGATTCGGCCATCGACGAATTGTCTAACATAAATTTTATAGCTTGATCACGAGACCAACCTTTTGAGTGCAAACCAGTATCAACAACTAGACGCATTGCCCTAAGCTGCTCATCAACCAAACGACCGTACCACATCAATGGATCAGTGAATAACCCTAAATCTTTACCCAAGCTTTCTGCATAAAGTGCCCACCCTTCCGCGAAAACTGTATAACCACCAAACTTCCTAAAGCTTGGTAGTCCCTTTACTTCTTGTTGAAGTGCAATTTGAAAATGATGCCCTGGCGCTGCTTCATGTATAGAAAGAGTTTCTACTAAAAACTTAGGCTGAGCTTTTAAATTATGTGCATTGATATAGAATACACCTGGCCTAGTACCATCCGGTGCAGGAGCGGCATAAGATGCACCAGCTGCAGACTCAGCACGAAAAGCTTCAACTAGCTTCACTTCATAATCAGCTTTAGGAGCGACATCAAATAGTAAATGAACACGAGAATCAATTTTCTCTTTTGCCTCTACGTAAGCTGCAATAAGATCTTCTGAATTTTTAAAGTAAAACTGTTCATCTTCTCGTAAGAACTTAAAGAACGCCTGAAGATCGCCTTTAAAATTAAGTTGCTCTTTCACCCACTCCATTTCGTTCCTGATACGAGTAACTTCATTTAGACCGATCTTGTGTATTTCATCGGCACTTAAATCTAAAGTTGTGTGAGTTGCTATTTGATATTCATACCAAGCTTCACCATTCGGTAATGCGCTATACCCAACTGAATTGCGACTATTAGGTAAGTATTCTTCTTTCAAGAATGTTGTCATTTTAGTATAAGCTGGCACAAGCTTATTAAGGATCATTGACTTATACTTATCCTTTAGTGCTTTTTTATCTTCTAGTGTGAAAGAATCTGGGAAGTTAGTTATAGGTCCCCAAAATACAGATTGAGTCACATCTTCAACAATGTGTGCTTCAAATTGAGGTATTAGCTTTTTGGTAAGTGCTTTAGGTAAAACAACCTCTTTTGTTATACCAAGACGCATGTTTGACTCTATACCTGACAGCCAATTTACAAAACCATCAGCCCTAGAAATGAAATTATTGTAATCTTCAACTGTGTTAAATGGTTGGGCACTCTGACCTGAACCTAATCCGGCAAATACATTGTGCAAACCAGACATTTGATTTATGGGCATCATATAACTAGGAAATTCAAAACCTCGTTTTGAGAATGCTAGATCGCGTTTTAGAATTTCATAGCTTAGTAAGGCTTGACCAGATAAGTTATTTTTATCAATTTTATCTAGCTTCTGTTGATAAGATGTCAAAAGGTTTTGTGTTTTTTTAAGGCTTGCATTTGTAGCAGCGGCGTCAAACTTATCATTGACACCAGGTTTACCCATATAGGTGCCAGATATAGGACTAAGAGCCACCATTGAATTGAAATATTCTTCACTTAATGTGTTAACTAACTCATTTTGATTAATCTGTTGTTGAGTTTCATTAATATTCGAAGTATTCGTACTAGTGGCACTACAACCGACTAAAGAAGCTGTTAATGCCATTGCGATGAGAGAGTATTTAAACATGATTTATCCAAATAAAGATATTTTTGACAGTTTGCCAGAGCCTAATAAAAAAACCATGTGTAAATTGAAGTTTAAATGCTTTGTTACATTTTTAACGGTAAAACAATGTGAATACTCAAACCCCCAAGTACGCCATTTGACGCAAATACTTGCCCATTATTCGCTGCAATAATCTGCTTACACAGGCTTAAGCCAACCCCTTTATGCTTACTGGAGTTTTGTCTAGCATCGTCTAAACGAACAAGTGGGTTAAATATGTCTTTAAAAACGTTATCTGAAATTGCTTCACCAGAGTTATCTAGGTTTATCACAACAGAATTAGACTCATCATCAATATCTATAGAAATATTCATTTCTGAGCCACCATGTGAAATGGCATTATGACAACACTCATTAAAGACTGTTGACAAGCCTTGTGGATCGTATTCAACTAACATCTTAAGCTGTTCAGAAGTAAAATGTTTGATTGTTGGTAATGTAAGAATTAGCTCATTTGGGTCAACATCGATGGATTTTACATCCGATATTAAGTCTTCAATAGTATGAACTGTAACCTTAACAGGTTTTGCATTTGGCGATACTTGCATTAAATGATCTATAAACGAATTAAGCTCATCAATCTTATTCATTAATTTTCCATAACTTGTATGCACATTATCAACAATATTATGTTGCAAAGACTCAACTTGTATTTTCATAACTGTCAGTGGCGTTCTTAATTCATGAGACAGATCAGCGAAGAGCTTTTCCTCTTTTTGCTTAACCGCTTCTATACTTGTCGCTTGTTGAATTTTCTCTTCCGACAGGTTTTTATTAAGTACATCCACCTGTCTTTGCAAGTATGTCACCAATTGATTTTGTACAGATTTATTTTGCATGGCCAGAGCAACTGTGAATAAAGCGACTTCAAGTAGATAACCAATTTTTATATAGTCTGAAATCTCAAGGCTAGGAAAAATATTACCGTAGCTTGCACCAACTATGGTCAATACATTCACAAACAAAACATGATTGAAAAGGCTCAATGAAAAAACTCTTATCCCAGGCGCACTTTGGAACCAACTCCAGTAGGCTGTGAATAAAAACAAAGGTATGATAAGAGTACTTAATACTAAGTTGAAAAATACTGTATTGAACCAAAGAGAGACTGGAATTAAGAGGCAATAAAGATACAGTATATTAGTGTAGATTTTATGAAGCCTGATATTAAATTGCCTTAACTGTAAAAAACTTTTTATAAATAGCAAATGAAAAATGGGGACTGATGTCATCAGTAACGTAGAGAAAATACTTGATTCCCCACCTAACATCGGCCAAAAGTACTTAGAAGTAAAACCAGACATATCAAGCACAATCATAAAAAAGGTGAATGTCCATAGTGCGTAAAAGATGTTGGTTTTATTCGGATTAAAGAATAAATTGACACAAATAATCAGAAGTATAGCTACTACAATACCAGCGATTGCACCATTTATAAGTGTGCTTTTTTGTGAAGTCGCTAAGTAATGATTATAATTATGCAGCCTAATGTTAGCTGGTGCATTTGCGAATGTGCGATATTCAATTAATAGAGTACGTTTGGTAGCAACTTCGAATTTTAAAGGTATATAAAGTTGAGGGTCGTAAATTGGCCTATCATAGAATGAATTATCAGCACTCAATTCAAACTTTATATTTAAGCTTTCGTTATTCACTTCATAAATTCTTAGAAGTGGAAGTCTTGCATAACCGAATGATACAAACCAATCTTCAAATTCTGACTTATTATCGATTTCCAATTTCAACCACTTGCTGTAATTCTCAATCTGTGGTTTTTGTTTTAAAGTACCTGCATGGCGCCAATTAGATTTATCAATAACAGAAGAAATATCAAAATCCCTACCATCATAGTTGAGGTACATTAAACTAAAGTCTTTAAGATCATAGACAGAGTTTTGCTTATCGAGGACAAGTTGATGTGCTTTTGTAGTAAAGCTACAAAGCAAACAAAAAATACTTAAAACAAAAAAATAACAAAAACGCATCAAAGAAAACAAATTAAGAATTATTAATATTTACAATTTATGAACCAACTATGGATCAAATATGGATTGTATAAAATAATACATTAATGACGTTGTAAACAAATGTAAAATTCATCATATGTAACTAACTGTTTCATAAGCATTAAGACTACTATGTTACAAGCTACTCTGTCGTTTGTTTAATACTCCACCAAAATGAAATATTTCTGTAATATTTCTCTGTTCTAATGCCGCCTGAAACAAAAACTTCATGAAAATGCCATATAAGGCATAAACAAAACGAGAACATTATGAGTGCTTCTAATCAGCAAACACTTTTCAATAAAATCTTAAACTGGGCAGCAATTGCTTTCTTGGTTTATTTAGTATTAGTTGCCGTTGGTACAGTCAGTGGTGGTTTTAAATTAGCATCTGGCGGTAGTGCTGGCGCTAAAGAAATTTTCTCATTCGCAACCAACCCATTTGTTGCATTATTACTTGGTGCACTCGCAACTGCACTTGTTCAGTCTTCATCGACTGTAACATCTGTAATTGTTGGTTTAGTTGCAGGTGGTTTACCTATCAGCATTGCAATCCCAATGGTAATGGGTGCAAATATTGGTACTACAATCACTAATACGTTGGTTTCTATTGGCCATATTCGTTCTAAAGAAGAATTTCAACGCGCATTTTCAGCATCAACAGTTCATGACTTCTTTAATCTACTTGCTGTACTAATTTTCTTACCGCTTGAAATCATGTTTGGTTTATTAGAAAAATTCGCATCAAGCTTGGCACATTTATTTGTCGGTGATGCAGACCTTTCGCTTAAAAGCTATAACTTCATTAAGCCACTAGTAAAACCAGCTGTGGGCTTAGTAAAAGATGCAGTAAGCTTCTTAGACGGTAAAGCAGTTGGTATTGCTATGGTTATTATCGGTATTGCAATGATCCTATTTGCAGTAACGACCTTAGGAAAATTATTGAAAAAAGCACTGGTAGGAAAGGCAAAAGATTTACTACATGGTGCAATCGGTCGAGGTCCAATTGCAGGTATCACTTCAGGTGCTGCAGTTACGGTAATGGTTCAGTCATCATCGACTACTACTAGTCTAATGATCCCTCTAGCAGGTAGCGGTGTATTTACAACACGTCAAATCTATCCATTTACACTAGGCGCAAACATTGGCACAACTATTACAGCGCTTCTAGCAGCGACCTCTATCACTGGCCCTGCAGCAGAAGTAGCACTGACTATTGCCCTTGTTCATGTAATGTTTAATGTATTCGCAGTAGCACTTATCTACGGTATGCCACTTCTACGTGAAATTCCATTACAGCTTGCTGATAAACTTGCTAAGATTGGCGCAGAAAATAAACCTGCAGCTCTAGGTTATGTACTTGGTTCTTTCTTCGTACTGCCTGGCCTAATCATGTTCGCAGTAAGATAATTAATTATCTTAATATTTTAAAGAGGAGCCCTGCTCCTCTTTTTTGTTTTTATTGATCTCCTTCATATTTATTCAATAATTTCCTTGCAATTAAATTCTGCTAAGTCTAAATTGACTTTCAAATTTTACTGAAACTTTAAAAATGATTTTATCTCAGAAACTAGAAAACTTTGTATTGCACTGTGGTGAAATGGGCAGTCGTTGGGGTTTTAACCGAACTATTGGTCAAATGGTTGGCTTGTTAGTGATTAGTGAGCAACCTTTAAGTGCAAATGAGATTGCTGAAGCGCTTCGGGTCAGCCGTGGTAATGTCAGTATGGGTATTAAAGAGCTACAATCATGGCAACTGGTTAAAGTCATTCATGTGCCTGGTGATAGAAAAGAATACTATGCACCAAATGGATCAATTTGGGACTTAGCTAATAAAGTTTTTGAAGAACGAAGAAAAAGAGAAATCGATCCAACGCTTACTTTACTAAGAGATTCAATTATTGAACCGGCTGAGTCTAATGAAGAGGCTTATGCACAAGAGCAGATGCAGCAAATACATGATTTATTAGAAACTGTCACTAAATGGTCTGCTGAGTTACAACGACTCTCACCTGAGCAATTACAGACGCTTATGAAACTAGGCTCTTCAGTCAGTAAAGTAATTGACTTAAAAGATAAGCTTCTTAAGAAATAATTTCACACTTGCAGGCATTATGCCCAATCAAAAAAGGCAGCATTGAAGCTGCCTTTTTTATAACAAAATAGTACTAGATTTTCGGGTACCCTATTCTATCTGATAGATAACCAACGCTTGTTGCAAAATAGTAAGAACGATTCCAATGCATTAAAGCTTTGTAGTTATCATAGGCTAGGTACATGCGCCCATTGATATCATCAGGCATAACCAATGCTGCTGTTATATCTACTTTAGGCAAATCTGAGCCATCTGTTCTTCTCAACCCAAGTGTTTGCCATGCGTCTAACGAACGCTCTGAATCCTTCCAATATTCCAACCACTGCTTACGTGTTTTAGTGCCACGCTTCAAAACGTATTTGTGGTCAAAATTTTCAGGTAACTTAATCTGGCGTCCCCAAGTAAGGTTGTCATTCCAACCAGCTTGTTTTAAATAATTTGCAATAGAAGCAAAAGCATCTACTTCAGTCGTCCATATATCTTTTCGACCATCGCCGTCGTAATCAACTGCATACGCATTAAAAGAGGTAGGCATAAATTGCGTTTGACCCATAGCACCGGCCCAAGATCCTTTGAATTTATCCAAGCTGATATGGCCATCTTTTAAAATATCTAGTGCAGCCCAAAGTTGACGCTTATATAGAGCTTCTCGTCTACCATCAAATGCTAATGTCACCACTGAGCTGATCACTGGGTGACCGCCTTGAATACGACCAAAATTACTTTCAAGACCCCATAGAGCGACGATGAATCTTGCTTGTACACCATATTCATTCGCTATTTTTTCAAGAACAGGTTTATGTTTTGCATAAAGACTTCTCGCTCTATCAACTTTCCATTGCGGTACTCGTTTAGGTAGGTATGTCTCTAAGGTTTCAACCACTTCGGGCTGGTTTTTATCCGCTTTAATGACTTTCTTTTTGAATTTGACAGTTGCAAAAGCCTCATCAATTAAGGTTTGACTATAACCTTTCTCAAGTGCCTCAACTTTTAACTTTGAAACATACTCATCGAATTTTGCTTGTGTATTTGCAAATGCTGAAAACGAAAGACTTGAAGCAATTAATACAGGAAGAAAGAATTTAGACACTATCTACTCCGTTTTGTTTTTTTAATTCATCTAAAAGATTGTCTTCTTTTGGTGGTAATTGTAAATAAAACCCTTTTTCAGTTAACTCAGACTGAACAAGATTGATATCAGCTACACCTAAGCGTTCTCTCTTAGCTAAATCGAACATCATGACGTAAATTGGTGTGCCAAACATACCCATAAGAGGTTCAGGAATTTTGCTAAAATCATCTCGTTTTTCTATAAAAAGATAAGTATCTGCTCTTTTTGAGCTTTTGTAGACCGCAGTAAGCATTATAACCCTATAAATTCTTGCTTATATCTTGACAGCACTATAACATGACTAAAAATATAATTGGAAAGTTTAGCGAGTAATGGCATACACTCAAGCTGCATTCATCATTACCTTTGCGCTGACTCTTTCTAATTTTATAAACTGGATAATTATAAGAACTGCGTAATATGTCTGAACAAACATTCGAGTTAAAAGGCAACCTTTTTACTCTTTCTGTATTACATCTATTTACTATCGATTTAGCTCAATTACGCAAAGAGCTGGATGAAAAAATATCTCAAGCCCCAAAGTTCTTTGAAGGCGCACCAATTGTCGTAAATCTAGCTCAAGTTCAAGAAGAGCAAGTTAATTTTACAGAATTAAAAGATTCCTTGTCTGCATTACAACTTAACCCTGTTGGTGTTTGTAATGGCTCAGATCAGCAAAATGTTGCTGCAAAAGAAGTTGGTTTATCTGTGCTGAATTACAGCCAAGATATACAAAAACCTAAGCACAACAATTCAACTGAAGTTGTAGAAAAAGAGGTTTATCTTCCACCGCAAGTCATTCAAACAACGGTGCGTTCTGGGCAACAAATTTATGCAAAAGGTAGAGATTTAATTGTTTTAGGTGCGGTAAGTCACGGTGCTGAAGTCATTTCCGATGGTAACATCCATATTTATGGTACTTTAAGAGGACGTGCAATAGCTGGCGCCTCAGGTGCTCAAGACGCGGCAATTTATTGTCAACAATTAAAAGCTGAGCTAGTTTCAATCAATGGTAGCTATTGGTTAAGTGAATCACTTCAAGGTGAATACTGGGAGCAGCCAGCACAAATTACACAACGTAACGAATCTTTAGAAATAACAGCTTTGGTCAAAGGATAATTCAGATGGCAAAAATTATTGTCGTAACTTCAGGTAAAGGTGGTGTAGGTAAAACTACCTCTAGCGCTGCAATTGGTACAGGTCTTGCGCTTAAAGGATACAAAACAGCCATTATTGACTTTGATATTGGCCTTAGAAATCTCGACTTAATTATGGGGTGTGAACGCAGAGTTGTTTATGACTTTGTAAATGTTATTAACGGTGAAGCTAACCTTAATCAAGCACTAATTAAGGATAAACGAGTTGAAAAACTTTACATACTTCCTGCGTCTCAAACACGTGACAAAGATGCTTTAACGAAAGAAGGTGTCGAAAAAGTCTTAAATGAGTTGAAAGAAGAATTTGATTACATTGTTTGCGACTCGCCTGCAGGTATCGAAGCAGGTGCAATGATGGCACTTTATTTTGCTGACGAAGCGATTGTAACTACAAACCCTGAGGTGTCATCTGTACGAGATTCAGACCGTATCTTAGGCATTTTACAAAGTAAGTCACGACGAGCTGAACAAGGCCTTGAGCCTGTTAAAGAGCACCTGCTACTTACACGTTACAACCCAGAGCGTGTAAATTCGGGTGAAATGTTGTCTGTAGAAGACGTACAAGAAATACTTGCAATTGATTTATTAGGTGTAATCCCAGAGTCAACCGCTGTATTAAATGCGTCAAACTCTGGACAGCCTGTTATCCTTGATAATGAATCAGATGCTGGTCAAGCATATGCTGATGCGATAAACCGTCTACTTGGCGAAGTTGTTGATTTCCGGTTTTTACAAGTAGAAAAGAAAGGCTTATTCAAACGCATATTTGGAGGATAGAATGTCATTACTCGATTATTTTCGATCAGAAAAGAAATCAAGCGCATCGCTAGCTAAAGAGCGCCTTCAAATTATCGTTGCTCATGAGCGATCTAAACGCGGTACGCCTGATTACTTACCACAATTAAAACAAGATATCTTAGATGTCATCAGAAAGTACGTGAAGGTAGACTCTGATGCAGTTAATGTCCAATTTGAACAAAATGAGGATGATCTGGCAGTACTAGAACTCAATGTTACCCTGCCAGATGATGAAAAATCTTAATAAAAAAGCCTAGGCATTGCCTAGGCTTTTTTAATTCAAAATTTTTATATAACTATTGCCACTCAGCAAGAGCATCTTTTAAAAACTCCCAACGCCATGATTTTAATAAATCGGGTTTGAGTAACTCACTTCTGCTTTTGTCAGTATGCTTCCATTTCCAACTTATTAATTGGTTGATTTGTTTTTTTGATGCGAAAACTTCTGCGGGTATTTCAGTTTTACAAGCAACTTGCTTGATTTTAGAAGAAATGTCTTTTGCCGCTTTTTTATATTGTGGGTAATCAATTAAACGAAGTAATTTTTCAGGACACTGCTCAATATCAACAGATTTAGCTTGTTCTACTAATTTCAAAATTTCCTTACCAGAACGATTAACTTCCATTGCCTCAACACCAGGAATATTTCTCATAGATGAGATGTTTGTTGGTCGACGTTTAGCAATCTCGACCATGTTCTGCTCTTTCAAAACAAAGTTTAAAGCGAGATTTTTATCTTTTGCCTTACTTCTTCTCCAAGGAGCAAGCAGCTGCAAAGTTGCTAAGTCTCTAGGTTTAAGCTGCCATGCATTTTTTATATCTTGATAGAGTAACTTGTCGGGTAGTTCGTAAGAACGCTTTTCAATGACCAATTGGCTTTCTTCAAGCACAATTTCTGTTAAGCCCTTTTCAGAAATTTGTTTATAAATATGATTGAAGCATGGCAGTAAATAAAACACATCACTCGCTGCATAATCTAACTGCTTTGTAGTCAATGGTCGCTGTAACCAATTTGTCCGTGATTCGCTTTTATCAATCTCTATTTCAAGGATTTGTTTCACCATATTTGCAAAACCAACACAATTGCCTTCACCTAATAATTGCAACGCGAATTGGGTATCGAACATAGGAGTTGGTACAAAGCCTGCAAAATTGTTGAAAACTTCTATATCTTCGGAAGGTGAATGAAGTATTTTTAGTACATCTTCTGATTTCAAAACTTCCCAAAAATTAGAATAATCTAAAGCTGCTAATGGATCTATTAATGCTAAATTTTCTCCATCATAAACTTGGATTAGTGCAACTTCAGGATATAAAGTACGACGACGCATAAACTCAGTATCTAAAGCCAATACTGTTGCGCCACCAATTGCGCTTACAAATTCATCTAGTTGTTGTTGCTCTGTAATGACTTGGTACTGCACTTTCACTCCTAAGTCTTGGGTTATAAAAAAACCGGCTTTCGCCGGTTTTTATCAATCTTTTAAAGCACGTCTAAGAATTTTTCCGACGTTAGTTTTCGGTAACTCGTCTCGGAATTCTACTAGTTTAGGTACTTTATAATTGGTTAAATTATCTCGACAGTGACTTATTATATCTTTTTCTGTAAGAGATGGGTCTTTTTTAACAACAAATACTTTGACTTGTTCTCCGCTTACTTCATGCGGTACCCCAATTGCGGCAACCTCAAGTACACCCTCGTGCATAGCAACAATCTCTTCGATTTCGTTAGGGAACACATTGAAACCTGAAACTAGAATCATATCTTTCTTACGATCTACAATATAGAAGAATCCTTCATCATCATAAGTCGCGATATCACCCGTAGCAAACCAACCATCATTTAGACATTCGGCTGTTGCCTCTGGGCGATTGTAATAGCCTTGCATTACCTGAGGCCCTTTTACGCAAAGTTCACCAGCTTCACCTTTAGGCGCTTCGTCACCATTCTCAAGAATAATTTTTAACTCTGTACTTGGTGCAGGTAGACCGATAGACCCATTGTATCCGTCGAGATCATAAGGACAAATTGTTACAAGTGGTGCACACTCCGTAAGACCATAACCTTCCATTAGCTTACTCTTAGTAACGGCCTGCCACTTTTCAGCCACCGGACGTTGTACTGCCATTCCTCCACCTAGAGACATTTTCAAATTAGAAAAGTCTAAATCAGAAAATCCAGGTGTATTCAATAGACCATTAAATAAAGTATTCACCCCTGTAATAGCCGTGAACGGATACTTAGCTAGCTCTTTAACAAAACCGGCCATATCACGAGGATTTGTGATCAAAATATTATGACCACCATACTTCATAAATGTTAAGCAGTTCGCTGTTAATGCAAAAATGTGATAGAGAGGCAATGCAGTAATCACAACTTCTTTACCTTTATCAAGTACATTATCTAAACAGCCAGAAACTTGTTCTAAATTACCAACCATGTTGCCATGTGAGAGCATTGCACCTTTAGATACACCAGTAGTGCCACCTGTATATTGCAAAAATGCTAAGTCATCTCTATGAATATCTGGGGCTTTGTAAGCACCTGGGTCAGCGCTCACAACTTCATTAAAAGGAATTGCACTTGGTAATGAAAAAGGCGGGACCATTTTCTTGACACGTTTTACTACAAAGTTGACTAAATGCTTCTTTACGCCACCTAGCATATCGCCAATTTGAGTAAGTACTATGTGCTTTACGTTTGTCTTATCAATCACGCTCTCAAGTGTATTTGCAAAGTTTGCTAGAATGAAGATTGCTTTAGCTTCAGAGTCATTTAATTGGTGCTCTAATTCACGCGCTGTGTATAAAGGATTCACATTAACCACAGTGCAACCAGCACGGAGCACACCTAGAATACTGATCGGTGTTTGTAATAAGTTTGGCATCATTACCGCAACTTTATCACCTCGGCCCAACCCTAATGTATTTTGCAGATAGCTAGCAACTGCTTTTGTTGCAATATCAACTTGTTGATATGTCATCGT
The DNA here is from genome assembly GCF_001444405.1 of Pseudoalteromonas phenolica. Taxonomy (NCBI): domain Bacteria; kingdom Pseudomonadati; phylum Pseudomonadota; class Gammaproteobacteria; order Alteromonadales; family Pseudoalteromonadaceae; genus Pseudoalteromonas; species Pseudoalteromonas phenolica. The sequence continues at coordinate 979,870 of NZ_CP013188.1, read as the reverse complement.
TTTTGACATATTGCTGTATGCAGGTAAAGACGCATACTCTGTAAAACTTTTGTCAAATAATTCAAGCAGTGAGTTGTAGTGCTCTGGATCAATTGTTTCAGGCATACCTTTTGGGTAACGCTTTAACCAAATTTTATCCACAGTAACTCCTCGTTTATCGTTCTTATTTTAATATTAACCTTAATCTATCTAAGGCACTTTAACAATTGAGCAAAAACTCTAATTTACCGATATTCCCATATTTTTCGATAATGTACAATCAAGTTTCATTATATGCGTCGAAATGAGATGAAATTGATTGTAAAGTTTGCGCTGCATTTTCCATATGACAATGATGACCACCCGACAATTCTTCGACTTTTAAATTAATAAAACATGATCTAAATAAATTAAATTGAGCATCTACCATTGGATATCCCTGCTTTGCCTTAATAAATAGTGTTGGTGTTTCAATATCTTCTAGACAAGACAAAGCTTGAGCTTTAGAAAACCTAAAGCCAGAATGCTGTTTTAATCTGGGGTCGGTTTTAAGTTTTACACCAGATTTAAAAACAGTCGAATTTCTATTCATTAAGATTTCAGCGTTTTTATAATCTAAATCAGAAGCCTTCATCCTTGCATTGATGACATCCTCAAAACTACTAAAGAATTTTGCTTCTTTGCTTTCAATAAGTTTGTTTCGCTGCCTAAAAGCATTCAATAACTGTTTTTTTGTTTCGCTCGGCTTTGTTGTTACAATGCCAATTCCATCTATAAGTGCCAATGCCGCAATGCGAAGCGGAAAACAAGCGGCATATAGATTACAAATCATTGCGCCCATAGAGTGGCCAATCAAGAATATTCTCTCAAAATTAAGTTCATTAATTAAAACATCTAAATCATATATGTAATCTATGAAGTAATAATGTGCATCTGAACTTTTCCATTTAGATTCACCATGACCCGGTAAATCTATAGCAAGCCAAGTATAGTCCTTAGTATTCACTTTCTCATTCAGCATGGGTTTAAAGCTGTCGCAATTATCCAGCCAGCCATGAACACAGAGGACTAAACTTTTTCCATTACCTACAATTTTCCCTGATAAACCGAGTTTTTTTAAAACACTTAGCGTATTTTTTTCGTCACTTGTCATATTTTAATTATTTATTAATCGCTTAACTGGTAATATCTTCCACTTACTTAAAACTAAAAGCAAAACAATTCAACAATCATTTGCTATGCCTTGAGTCGAATAATAAATAGTTATTTTAAGGTTTATCTTGTTGAACACACGGGAAGAAATAAGGAATACATATGAAGTACGCGATGAGTGCAGTAACTGCATCGTGCTTATTGGCATTCGCTAATCAATCTTTGGCTGCTGAAGCACCAAAAAATATTATCTATATGATAGGTGATGGTATGGGTCCTGCTTTTACCACCGCATATCGCTATTACTCGGACAATCCGAATACTAAACTGGTAGAACCCACTATTTTCGACCAGATACTCGTTGGTATGGCACACACCTACCCTGACGATGATACTTATGTTACTGATAGTGCCGCTGGTGCCACAGCTCTCAGCACAGCTATCAAAACCTACAATGGTGCGATTGCGGTCGATACTCACAAAAAGCCTTTAAAAACCATGCTTCAAGTGGCGAAAGAAAAAGGCATGCGTACTGGATTAGTATCAACTTCTCAAATAAATCACGCAACACCAGCAAGTTTTGCAGCACATAATGAATCACGTCGTAACTATGATGAAATCGCTGATGATTATTTCGACGTAAAAATTGCAGGAAAGCTACCCGTCGATTTAATGCTTGGTGGCGGCGTGCAATATTTTAAACGCAGCGACAGAGATTTAATTAAAGAATTTGAAAAAGCGGGTTATCAATATACGTCTGATTGGCAAAAATTAAATCAAATTGAACAATTACCTGCTCTGGGGCTATTTGCCGACAAAGCGTTTCCGCATGCAATAGATGAGAATCCAAACCGCTTAGAAAAAATGACGTTTAAGTCTTTAGATTTAATATCTAAAAACAATGATAAAGGTTTCTTTATCATGCTAGAAGGCAGCCAAATTGATTGGTGCGGTCACGCAAATGATATTGCATGTGCGATGAAAGAAATGCACGACTTTGCCAAATCAATTGAACTTGCTAAGGCCTATGTTGACCAAAACCCTGATACTTTGTTAGTTGTAACCGCCGACCATTCTACGGGGGGATTAACCTTAGGTGCAAATGGCAAATACACTTGGTTACCTGATGAAGTGAAAAAAGTGAACTCGTCTGTAATGACAATGACCAAATCACTACTTGAAGCTGATGATTTAAAAACCGCATGGAATCAACATACAAGTTTAGCGCTGAGTAAAGATGCGTTAGATTCACTTTCTAAAGCAAAACAAGACGGTGATGAAGCGCTTTACAAAGCCATCAACAAAGTGATCAATACAGCGACTTATACTGGCTGGACAACAAGCGGTCATACTGCGATAGATGTACAAGTTTTTGCTTATGGCAAAGGCTATGAGCAATTTATCGGGTCACAAAACAACACTCAAATTGCAGAAAAACTAATTAACTTTATCGAAAAGTAATTTATTGATAAATAATCAGTAGTAAAAAGCCAGAACACTGTTCTGGCTTTTAAATATTTAAGCTTGATAACGGGGATTATTCTCTGCCAGGCAGTTTTTTCCAAGTTACCGTATCTCTTACATAGTGCGGCTGCGCATCGGCAGCTTTAACTGTGTTACCTTTATCAAACTCAACTTCTGCAATTTTTAGCATGTATGCGGCATCGGGTAAGGTAATTTCAGAGATGACATCTAAATTTAAATCGGCGGCTTGCTCTGCATAAGGCTCCCATGCGGTTCCTACCGCAGTTAAGCCTTTAATCGACTCTGGTAAATCAGCAGGCGCACACACTACTTCATTTTCATCTATGTTTAATTCAGCGAGTCCAGTTTCAGATTTAAAATAATGAGCGAAATAAATCTCACCCATTCTCGCATCAATTCCCGTAATGACTGAATCTAGTTCTTTTTCTTCGAGTGCTTGCTGTGCCATTGCCTGTAATGTTGAGATCCCAACCAGCGGTAAATTAGCACCGTACGCCAGACCCTGTGCAATGGCAACACTAATACGAACACCAGTAAAACTGCCCGGTCCGCGACCAAATACAATGCCATCTAAATCTTGTAACTTACACCCAACTTCGTCTAATAACTCAGAAACTAAAGGCAAGACCTTTTGGCTATGTTGCTGAGGACAAACCTCAAAATGTTTAACTGTTTGACCATTAAATTGAATGGCAATGCTTAGCGCTTCAGTTGAAGCATCTAACGCTAAAAGGTTATAAGTCATATTATTCTATGTTCTCTAAAAACTGTAATGCGCTTTGAAAATCTCTTGTGCGGCGCATATTAGGTAAGCTTTGTAAAAATGTCTGCCCATATTTTCGCGTAACTAGACGGTTATCGCAAATGACAAGTACACCTTTATCACTGTGATCTCTAATTAAGCGACCGACACCTTGTTTAAGGTTAATGATTGCTTGGGGTAATTGGATGTCTTCAAAAGGCTCACCACCTGTTAATTCACAATCTTTCATTCTAGCTTGTAATAATGGGTCGTCAGGTGATGTAAAAGGCAGTTTATCGATTAAAACACAACTGAGTGCATCACCACGAACATCAACCCCTTCCCAAAAAGAAGCCGTGCCCATTAATACCGCGTTTCCGTGTCGAATAAACTGTTCAAGAATGATCCGCTTAGACGATTGTCCCTGCATAAACACGGGATATTCAGTAGCTGTACTTAACCCCTCATAAACTAAGTGCATGACTCGATAACTTGTGAAAAGTAAAAATGTACGCCCTTTTGCTGCCTTTATAAGCTCTTTGGCGAGTTTTACCAAGCTATGAGGCATCATATCATCACTGGTTTCCGGCAAATATCTAGGCATACATAACACCGCCTGATTTTCATAATCAAACGGACTTTCTACCAATAATTGATGCTTCGGCTTTAAACCTAAGCTCTTATTAAAATGATCTAACGAGTCATTTACTGATAGGGTCGCAGATGCAAAAGTAAAACTCGCTTGCGTACGCTCTATAATTTCTTTGAATTTATTTGCGACGTTCAAGGGTGTGATATTAATTGTTAAGAAACGTCGCGTTGTCTCGTACCAATAGCTGTAACCCGTCTGTGTGGTATCAAATGCGCGCTCTAATTGGTTTTTGAACTGCAACACTTTTTCAAATGGATGTTCAATTTTGTCGCTTCTATCCAGGCAAAGTTTTAAGACTTTATACAAGAAATCTAAATCTGAAATGACACGGTGCAGCGCATCGCAAATGGTTTTGCTGGTTAAAGATTCTCGCCAATCTCCCCGAGAACTTTCGCCTGCAAAAGCCAGTCGAAGATCGGCAACTGCCGTTTCTAACTTATTGAGTGTATTGCCCAATTGCAACATGTCTGGAATATCAGAACGGTAGATTAAACGCAGATCATTGATCAAAGCCACCAGCTGTTTGGTACTTATACTGTCACCAAAGTAATCACTGGCAATTTCGGGAATTTGGTGTGCTTCATCAAAAATATAATTATCAGCGTCAGGCATAAGTTCAGCAAAGCCAGAATCTTTCACCGCCATATCTGCGAAGAATAAGTGATGATTGATCACCACAATATCAGCTTCCATGGCTTTAATACGCGCTTTTCTTATGTAGCATTCAGCGAAATCAGGGCACTCTTTACCTAAACAGTTATCCGCCGTAGAGTTTACGTAAGGTAATACTTTGGCATCTTCTTCAATACCAACACAATCGGCTAAATCACCCGTGTTAGTTTGTGAGGCAAACTTAGCAACCATGGCAAGTTGGTGCATCACATCAGGATCATCGGTTGGTACATGTGCAACATGCTGATCAAGCCGATAGGTGCAAAGATAGTTTGCTCGCCCTTTTAACAGAGCAACTTTTCGTCCTTTATTCAGAATTTTAGCAAGTTGCGGTAAATCTCGATGGTAAAGCTGTTCTTGCAGTGCTTTAGACCCTGTTGAGATGATCGATTTTTTATCGCTGAGTAACACTGGAATTAAATACGCGAATGTTTTACCCGTACCAGTCCCTGCCTCGACTACACATTGAGATTTATTTTCTATTGCGGCATGCACCATCTCAGCCATCTCAATTTGTGGCTGTCTAGGTATGTATCCAGGAATATTTAAAGCTAATGGACCTGATTCTGAAAAAAGCGTTTTAATTTGCAAGAAATGACTACGGCAGTGTTTTTTGCAATTGTACGGTTAAGTGTTTAGATGAGCAACCGAGTGTTTTAAAACATAAAGAATATGTTACGCCCATATATCTAAATGCTTACCGTCTTCCACGTCGTTTTCATTTTGTTTTTGCTTTTTATTGGTTGATTGCTCGTTGAGTTTTCTTTTTACGTCTTCTTTTTTGGCTTTATCGAGTTTTATTTTTTCAACTTTATTATCTATAACACCTGCAACATAAAAGGTCGGCTTATGTGACACCTCAAGTCTAATTATGTTATTTAACAATGGTTTAAACACATCCATCTCGTTCTCCAGAATGTCTGTACCTACTTCTTATTATCGACAGTTATAATTTATACTTTAAAAAATTCAAAATTTTAGTTGCACTGAAACCGTAAAATATGTTCTTCTAATTAAGTTATCAAAATTGATTAAGAGAATTTACATGTTTATTACACTGACAACTATTCATCATCACCATCATACACCCGAATAGCCTGTCAGGTCTTTCGCTGGTGGGTTATTCCTAAAAGGAACCTCCCGGCGACTCAGCTCAGAATTTATATCGCCCCGAGGTTCCCTCGGGGTTTTTCGTTTTAGAACAAAGGATATAAATTATGAGTACTAACAATCGTTTAAGAATCGCAATTCAAAAATCAGGCAGACTTTCAAAAGATTGCCAAGAACTTCTCAAGCAACTAGGTGTTAAATTAAACCTTCGTGAACAACGCTTAATTGCACACTCAACCAATATGCCAATCGATGTTTTACGTGTTCGTGATGACGATATTCCAGGTCTTGTTATGGACGGTGTATGTGACCTAGGTATCGTTGGCGAAAACGTACTCGAAGAAACACAAGCTGAGCGTCAGAGTCTAAACCAATATTCTGAAGTACTGAAACTGTCTAAGTTAGATTTTGGTTATTGCCGCCTTGCACTTGCATGGCCACAAGAGCTTGGTCCGCAAGATAAGTCATGGTTTGAAGGCAAGCGTATTGCAACAACTTACCCTGAAATTCTAAAAGGCTACCTAAAACGTGAAGGCATTAACGCAAGCGCGGTAATGCTAACAGGCTCTGTAGAAGTCGCTCCTCGTGCTGGACTTGCTGATGCAATCTGTGATCTCGTTTCTACTGGCGCAACACTTGAAGCAAACGGCTTAATGCAAGGTGATACTATTCTTGAATCAAATGCATGCCTTATTCAAAACCCAAAACTTAACGATGAAGATAAGCTGGCACTAATCAATAAATTAATGCCGCGCTTAAAAGGTGTTAAGCAAGCCAAAGAAAGTAAGTACATCATGCTTCACGCGCCTAAAGCAAAATTAACCGAAGTGTGTGAACTACTGCCAGGTACTGGTCAGCCTACCCTACTATCACTTGCTGGCTCTGACGATTATGTGGCGCTACACATGGTTAGCAGCGAAACACTATTCTGGGAAACCATGGAAGAGCTAAAGGCACTTGGTGCAAACTCTATCCTCGTTATGCCAATTGAAAAAATGATGGAGTAACAACTGTGTTTAAATGGAATGAGGGTTCTCAATCAGCACAGGCAGCAATTTTAGAAAGACCTGCAGTTACAGCCAGTGAGTCGATTGAGAAGCAAACACAAGCGATAATTAATGATGTCATTGCTAACGGTGACAACGCATTACTTGAGTTTGCTAAAAAGTTCGACAAACGTGAACAGCCTCGTTTACGTGTGCCGAGCGAAGAAATAGCGCAAAGTGAAGACTTGCTTGAGCCGTCTTTAAAGCAAGCCATTGATTTAGCTTATAGCAACATCAAAGCGTTTCACCAACAGCAACAACCGGTGTCTAAAAAGATTGAAACCGCACCGGGCGTGGTGTGTGAATTAAAATTTGAAGCGATTGATGCTATAGGCCTTTATGTACCCGGTGGCAGTGCGCCACTGCCTTCTTCTGTTTTAATGCAAGGCGTGTGTGCACAGCTATCTGGTGCCACAACTGTGGTATTAGCAACGCCAGTGAATGGTAATGAGCGCATCCACCCTGCCATTTTATATGCAGCTAAACTATGCGGGATCACCACTATCATCGAAAGTGGTGGCGCAGGTGTTATCGCGGCTATGGCCTATGGCACCGAGTCTGTCCCTAAGGTAAATAAAGTATTTGGTCCTGGTAATAGCTATGTAACCATGGCCAAACAACTGCTTAGTCAGTCTGTACCTGGGTTTGCGATTGATATGCCTGCAGGCCCTTCTGAAGTTATGGTCATTGCTGATGAGCGTGCAAATCCAGCTTTTATCGCCGCTGATTTACTCTCTCAAGCAGAGCACGGCCGTGATTCTCAAGTGTTGCTTGTATGTAATAGCGAAGAAATCATTGCCCTAACACAGCAGCAAATTGAGCTTCAACTTGAAGCCTTATCTCGTGCAGATATCGCACGTGCGGCGCTAGAGAACAGTGCCTTGATATTAGTCGATGACATGGGACAGGCGTTTGACGTTTCTGCCAAATATGGTCCTGAACACCTTATTTTACAAATTGACCAAGCCGACCAATATGTCGGGTTAGTTAAAAATGCAGGATCTGTGTTTGTTGGTGATTATACGCCTGAGTCTGCGGGAGACTATGCCTCTGGTACAAATCACGTATTACCAACTTATGGCTACAGTAAAGTCTACTCAAGTCTTAATTTAATGGACTTCTATAGAACATATACTGTGCAAAGTATTACCCCTTCGGGTTTAGTGAATTTAAGCAAAGCGATTTTACCGCTTGCTGATGCAGAAGGATTAGACGCACACGCCAATGCCGTTAAAGTGCGTTTGGAGAATTTGTAAATGAGTGATGTGATCACCACGCTGTTACCAAAGAATATCAATGAGCTAAAAGCGTATAGCTCAGCTAAAAGCATGAAACTAACGGGTTCAACTTGGTTAAATGCAAATGAAAGCCCGTATGCTAAGACTTTTGACGTAAGTCTAGATAACTTGAATCGTTATCCTGATCCTCAACCGCAAGCAGTGATTGATGCATACGCTGATTATGCAGGCGTAAGCGAAGAAAATGTATTAATGACACGCGGTGCTGACGAAGGAATAGAGCTGTTAGTTAGAACTTTCTGCGAGCCGGGCAAAGATTCAATCAGTATTTTTGCACCAACTTACGGCATGTATAAAGTCACGGCTGATACACACAACGTCGCATTGAATGTATTGAGCCAAGAGCAACTAATTAATGACGATAAAACCACAATTAGCGAAGCGTGTGCGCTATCAAAACTGGTTTTTATTTGTAATCCAAATAATCCGACCGGCGCAATTTTACCTGTAGAGAAAATTGCTGAAATCGCGGATGAATTGTCTGGTAAGGCTATTGTTGTTGTAGATGAAGCTTATATTGAATTTTGTGAAGCATATTCTTCTGTCAGTCTGTTACAAGATTTCAATAATATTGTTGTCTTAAGAACACTTTCTAAGGCTTTTGCTTTAGCAGGTCTAAGAACGGGTTTCATGCTTTCTAACAGCGAACTATTGAATATCGTCAGAAAGGTCATCGCACCTTACCCAGTTTCGACTTTGGTTGCTGCCATAGCAGCACAAGCATTAAGTAAAGATGCCATCACTCAAGTAAAACGCCAAGTGCAAATTTTAAATGCAGCGAAAGCTGAGCTTTCATTAGCACTTAAAAACAGCAAGCAAGTAGCCGCTGTGTTAGACAGCTATGCAAACTTTGTCACTATCCGTTTAAAAGACAAAGCAGCCATTGATGTTGCCATGCAATCTGGTTTGATAATGCGCCCATTTGTATTATTCGACCAAGATGATTGGATTAGAATTTCGATCGGCACAGAGCAAGAATTACAACAAGTCACCGACTGGCTTAATGGCCTATAAGTAGTAAGGAATAAAAATGAGTCAACCATATCTATTTATCGACCGAGACGGCACATTAATTGATGAGCCAATCACGGATAAACAAGTCGACAGCCTAGAAAAGCTAGTACTACTGCCAAATGTTATTCCTGCGCTTTTACAACTTCAAGCTGCAGGTTACCGCTTAGTAATGGTGTCAAACCAAGATGGCTTAGGCACTGATAGTTTCCCAACCGCTGACTTCGATGTTGCACAAGACAAGATGATGGAAATTTTTTCATCACAAGGGATCAAGTTCGATGACGTTTTAATCTGCCCACACTTCGATGAAGATAACTGTAATTGTCGAAAACCGAAAACGGGATTACTTACAGAATTAATGCGCTCAGGAAAAGTCGATCTTGCTAAGTCATATGTCATTGGTGACCGTCAAACTGATTTAGGCCTTGCTGATAACTTGTGTATTCAAGGTATTCTGTACGAAGGTGACTGGCCGCAAATTGTTACTCAATTAACCACTCAGAATCGTGAAGCATCAGTAACGCGCAACACCAAAGAAACACAAATTGATGTTGCTGTTAATCTTGACCGAGGCGTTAGCGGAGAAATTTCTACAGGGTTAGGTTTCTTTGATCACATGTTGGATCAAATAAGAACCCACGCCAATATCTACCTTAATATTAAAGCCTCTGGCGACTTACACATAGACGAGCACCACTTGGTTGAAGACATCGGTATCGCGCTTGGCCAAGTTGTAAAACAAGCCCTTGGTACAAAAACGCAAATTAACCGTTATGGTTTTGCGCTGCCAATGGATGAATGCAAAGCTGAATGTCAGATTGATTTATCGGGCCGCGCCTCATTTGTACTCAATGCTGATTTCTCTCGTGAAAAAGTCGGGGACTTAGATGTACAAATGGTCGAGCACTTCTTTAAGTCTTTCTCTGATAATGCTGCTGTGAGTTTGATCTTGTCCGTATCAGAGGGTAATTGTCACCACCAAGTAGAAGGGTTATTTAAAGCTTTCTCAAGAGCATTACGTGTGGCAATCCAAAAGGATGCAAGCCAGTTAACAGCAAGTTCTAAGGGGTGTTTATGATAGCCATTATAAACACCGGCTGTGCCAATATTAACTCTGTGCGTTTTGCGTTTGACCGCCTAGGCGCTAATCCAGAAATTATTACAGACCCTGAACAATTAGCACAATTTGACAGAGCAATTTTGCCTGGTGTTGGCCACGCGTCTGTTGCCATGAAGCGTTTACTTGATAATGGTTGGCAGCAAGCCATCGATGAATATCAAAAGCCATTAATGGGCATATGTCTAGGTATGCAGCTTTTGTGTGAAAAGACTTCTGAAGGTGACGTTAACTGCTTGAACAAGATCCCTGGTGCTGTAACTGAGCTTGAAGTAGGCAATTTAACTGCACCGCACATGGGCTGGAATAATTTGGTAATTGAAAAACCTCACGCGTTAACTCAAGGGATCACTACAAAAGATCAAGTGTACTTTGTGCATAGCTTTGCACACAGTGTGAATGACTTCACCTTAGCATCTGGCGAATATGGTCAAACCTTTTCTGCCATCGTCTGTAAAGACAACTACGCAGGGATGCAATTTCACCCTGAAAAAAGTGCACAAGTCGGCGCAAAGCTTTTAACAAACTTTTTAAATTGGAATGTATAGGCAGAGGTTAACATGATAATTCCAGCTTTAGATGTACTACAAAATCAAATTGTTCGCCTCTACCAAGGTAAATACGACACAGCTCAGTTCTATCCATTTGAATTAGGTGAACGTCTGTTTGCCTATCAGAACTCAGGCGCAGAAAAATTACATTTAGTAGATTTAGAAGGCGCTCGTGATCCGCAAAAAAAGCAATGGCAACAAATTCAAGCAGCAACAAAAGCATTAAACGTCCCCTACCAAGTCGGTGGCGGCGTACGCAGCTATGAAGATGTAAAACAATGGATTGAAGCTGGTGCAGCTCAAGTCGTTATTGGTTCAATGGCAGTAGATCAACAAACGCAAGTTGCAGAGTGGATCAAAGAGTTTGGCCCTGAAAAATTTGTCATTGCACTGGATGTGAACAAAACCGAATCTGGTTGGGCACCTGCAACACATGGTTGGTTAAGCGATGCGGACAAAGACCTATTCACCCTACTCGACTTTTATGTGGAATTAGGAGTTGTTGACTTTTTATGCACGGACATCAGTAAAGACGGCACAATGACAGGCCCCTCTTTTGCCCTGTATGAAGAAATCGTTGCACACAATAACAACATAAAAGTGCAAGCCTCTGGTGGAGTGAGCTCATTGGATGACATTAAACGACTCGCTGAAATTGGTGTAGGCGGTGTCATATTAGGTAAATCTCTTCTTGATGGCGCTTTTACAGTTGAGGAGGCACTTGCATGTTATCAAAACGCATAATTCCTTGCCTTGATGTAAAAAATGGTCAAGTAGTAAAAGGCGTCAAATTTAAAGGTCATGAAGTTGTCGGTGACATTCTAGAACTTGCCGAGCTTTACAGTAAGGCCGGCGCTGATGAGCTGGTGTTCTATGAAATTTCTGCCAGTGTAGAAAAACGTTTATTAGATGTCACTTGGGTAGAGCAAATCGCCCGTCACATCGACATTCCGTTTTGTGTCGCTGGTGGTATAAAGTCTGTTGCAGATGCAGCAAAAGTGCTTGAAAGTGGAGCTGATAAAATCAGTATCAATAGCCCCGCAATACACAGACCTGAACTCATAAAAGAATTGCACGATGAGTTTGGTAAACAATGTGTTGTCGTCGGTATCGACAGTTTTTATGACGCTGAAACAGATCAATATCTTGTTTATCAGCTCACTGGTGATCCAAATGCGTCTTCAAGGACCCGTTATAAAACACAAGAATGGGTTAAACGTGTGCAAGATTTAGGCGCTGGTGAAATTGTTTTAAACTGCATGAACCAAGACGGTGTGCGTAAAGGCTACGACAATAAGCAATTATCTGAAATTAGAGCAATTTGTGACGTGCCGCTTATCGCATCTGGCGGTGCAGGCACCATGCAAGACTTTGTTGATGTATTTGAGCAAAGCCAAGTTGACGGTGCTCTTGCTGCAAGCGTATTCCACAAAAACATCATAGACATAAACGAACTTAAACAATTCCTAGCAAACAATGGGGTCGCAGCGAGATTATGCAACTAACTAAAGAAAACTTATCAAAACTTGATTTTAAAAAGTCCGATATGCTACCTGCGATCATTCAAGATGCAGCAACCGGCCAAATTCTGATGCAAGGTTTTATGGATCAAGCGGCCGTTGAAATGACTTTTGAGAAAGGCCTTGTAACCTTTTATTCTCGCTCTAAACAGCGTTTATGGACTAAAGGTGAAACCTCAGAAAACTATTTAGAGCTTGTGTCAGCACACACAGACTGTGACTTTGACTCGATCTTAGTACTTGCCAACCCGAAAGGCCCAACCTGCCACTTGGGTACAACAAGTTGCTTTGGTGATGCAAAACCTCATTTAGCTTTTTTAGCTGAGCTTGAGAATGTGATTGTTGAACGTAAAGATGCAGATCCAGCATCAAGTTATACAGCGTCATTGTTTGCAAAAGACTTAAGCCGCAGTTGCCAAAAAGTGGGCGAAGAAGGTGTTGAAGTCGCACTAGCCGCCATGAAAAAAGACAATGAAGAGTTGCTAAATGAATCAGCTGACTTGCTTTATCACCTAACGGTTTTATTGCAACGTAGCGAGTTAAACTTAAAGGATGTGATTGATACACTTGAGCAGCGTCATAAGTAGTTAACCACAACTCAGGGTAAATCATAGAAAATATTAAGCCCAAGTGATTAAAATAACTTGGGCTTTTTTATTACTTTAAAAAGTAAAAATTAATACCAATCCTCTTAATTAAGTAATCTATTTTGAGGCAAGTAAAACTTGTAGGTATCAAGGCGAAAATTTTGCAATTAGTTGTTCTAAATAAGAAATTTTCAACGAAGCTAACGTCAGTTTTAGTCCCTCTAAATGATTAAGTATTATTGAGGATTGGTATAAATTGCATTTGGATGTTCTACACCCGTCCATGCTTTATACAATTTAGCCTGACGTTCAGTCGGTGCTTTAACTGCTTTCACCTTTTTAGGTTTATCAAAGTCAGATGTAAGCTTTACTTTTGTGGTCATGAGTTGATGACGTCTAATAAAGCTCACTGAAACTTCTTGCTCAGGCTCAAACAAAGCCAACGAATCTTTTAATGATTTACGTACTTGACGTCCATCTAAAGCTACCAATTTATCACCGGCGGTTAAACCTCCTTGCCATGCAGAGCTTTCTCTCGCTACATGACTTAAAATAAGTAGCTCGCCATTAGATTTTGCCATCACATCCAAACCAGCAACGGCTTTGCTATTGTCTGGGCGTGTATATTCTAAGCCAACAGTTGCAAGCAGTGCATCAAAGTCAATGCTTAGCGGTGATTCAACATTCTCTTTCCACCAGGTTGAATAATCACGACCAGAAATTTGCTTTAAAATATTTTGAACATCTTGGCTATTAAAGCTTTTAGGTAATTTAAACTGTTTATATAGCTCTGAATGCACATCTCTATAACTTACTTTACCTTCACTTTTATCTAGTAAGTCAATATCAAGTGCTAGTGACACTAATGACCCTTCTGAGTAAATATTGGTACTGAAGTTACGTCCATGATCGCCACCAGCGTTAATCCACTTATCAAAACTGGTTTCAGCAGCTGACTGTACTTCTCTACCCGGTGTTTTTAAATGACGCGAAATGGTTTTATTCAGATCTTTATAAAACTCTTCGTTGCTTGTTATACCTGCGCTTAACAATAAATAGTTTTCTAAATAACTGGTTGAGCCTTCAGACAACCACAATAAATCAGAGTAATTTGGTGCAATGTAATCGTAAGGTACTAAGCCAGCAGGACGGTAGTTTTTTACATTCCAAGTATGGATAAATTCGTGTGCAGCCGTTGCAATGAAACCAATATAATCATCACGCTTTGCAAACGAATCTCTATGCCTTTGGATAATGGTAGAATTTAAATGCTCTGTCGCACCACGAGCACCGCTGGTTGCATGTACCATAAATACATAACGCTCATATGGGTAGTCATGCCAAATTAAACTGCCTGTTTTAACGAGCTTTTTAAGATCTGAAAGCATTAATTCAACGTCGTAATTACCCTCGCCCCAAATAACGAGTTCATATTTACGACCATCCACTTCAAATTTATATAAGTCATTAATACCTGTTTCGATAGGAGAATCTAATAAAATATCGTAGTTATCCGCCTTAAAACTATGCTTATCATCAGCAAAATCCATCCCAGAGACTGAACGCCACCCTTTTGGTACATCTAGATCTACAGTTACTGGCTCTTGTCTAAATGAATCACTGAACATAAAAAAGCCTGATGCATCAATAAATGCATGGCTATCATCAATATGACGAGAACGCATACCCAATTGATTCGCATAGACTTGGTAAGAAACGTTGACTTCTGTTGGCTCATCTAAATGTATGCGCCATGTATTTTTATCAATCTTTTTCCATTGAAGATTTTCGCCATTTTCACTTTTTGCTTCAAAGAATCGAATACCATTAGCTAAGTCTAAAATTTCGTAACGTCCCGTTCGCCAATCAGGTAAATGAATATCTAAATGTGCTTGAGATGTTTTTGGAAAAATAACTTTAACATCACCAAGGTGGTGAGCTGGCTGATCTATAGAAAGTTTATACTCAACGTCTGCAAATGCGGGAATTGCTGATAAAGCAGCCAAAAGGGAAAGCGTAATTTTATTCATACTTGTATTTATACTTATCATAGGAATGTATGAGGAAAGGCTAACAAACTCGCAATTTAAAGTTTAATAAAAGAGATAAACTGCATATCCTCAGGTTTCTTATGATATGTAACAAACAAATTGCCTTCAAAAATGAGATAATTGTTGTAAACTTAAAGCGTTAATGAATTTAAAGATGGCAAAATTTGTGACCAATAAAGATGCGCTAATTGAGAAAAAATTAAAACTAGCAGTTAAAGCACGAGCTGAGCTCGAGAATGCGCATAAAGATCAAATACAAACATTGAGTAATTTTGCTGCAAAACTGGCGGTTAGCAGTAAAGGTCAGGATGTTGCGCTAGATAACCTTTTAGCAAAATTCAGACAAGCTTTGAGTAAAGGAGTGAGTTTTGATGATTTAGCTCCCCTCATCAATACCATTACACAATCCCTAAAAAATCAAGAGTCTGTAAACGCAGAAAACCATCAAAAGCTTTCGACCAGTATTTCTGATGCTGGTAGACAATTGCAAAAACTTAAAGGTATCCCAGATGATACTCGCCGTAAATTACGCAACTTATTAGATCACGAACTCAATGAAGTAAATGTCAGTTATGAATTCTTGCCCGTTTTTGAAAAGCTCATTGGTATTTATCAAAAAGTTTTAGCAGTTAAAACGAAAGTGAAGGAAGCTCATGATTCAACAACTTCACAAAAACCTGAACTAGCCAGCGAGTTATTGACCCTGGCCAATGAAATCACTTTCGAAGATGATGTAGCAAAAGAAGTCATCGATATTAAAACGACACTATCTCAATCTGCAGAAGTCGATGTTTTACTTGATTGTGCGATTGCGATAATACAAATTATCGCTAATAGCATAGCTAGAGAACGTCAATCAGCACAGGGCTTTTTAGTTTCTCTTAATCAAACACTAGAAGAATTGCACGCTTCAATACTCAGTACGACTAATTCGACTAAGCATATGAGCGCTGAGCTTTCAGGTTTAAATAAGCAAATTGAAACTAAAATTAAGCTGCTAAATGAACAGACTCAAAAAGCGACGTCTATTTCTGATTTAAAAGAGCTCGTTGATGGTGAGCTCAAACTATTAAGGCAAGATTTAGTCAAAAGAGAACAGTTAGAGCAAAAAGATAAAGCTGATTTACTAGAGAGTTTTGATCAAATTAATTCTCGTATTAATGTTTTAGAGACTAAAGTTAATACATATAAGAAAAGGCTCTCTGAACAACAATTCAAAAGCTTACTTGATGGTTTAACCAAATTACCAAATCGTGCTGCATTCGATGATAGGTTTAGCCAAGAATTTCACATGTTCGAGCAGCATGATAATGAAACGACTTTGGTTGTTATTGATGTCGACTTCTTCAAATCGATTAACGACCAATATGGTCATAGTGCTGGAGATAAAACCCTTCAAGTTATCGCGCGTGCTTTGAAAAAAGCAATAAGAAAATCAGATTTCATTGCTCGATACGGCGGTGAAGAATTTGTGCTGCTTATGCCTGGTATGGCATTACAACATGCTCAGCCACCATTAGAAAAAATTAGAAATACCATTAAAGCTATTCCATTTAAGTTTAAAGATAAGCAAGTTCAAATAACTGTGTCTTTAGGAGCGACACAATTTAAGAAAGGTGACACACCTTTGGCAGCTTTTGATAGAGCTGATGATGCACTTTACGAAGCAAAAAATAGTGGTAGAGATCGCCTTTGCATTCGTAAATAACAAGGAGAATGCCTATGCAAGTCCAACTAAACCCAACTGGTGTACTTAATTTACTGTCAAAATTAGAAGTTGACTTACTACAAGCCTCTTCTAGTACAGAGAGATATAAACTTTTTAGAAACTGTGTATTAGCGGTATTAAACGTTGGTAGTCATACCGATTCTAGCAGTGAAATTTATGATAAATATCAAGACTTTGATGTAAAGCTCATTTCACGTGAACGAGGCATAAAGATTGAGTTAGACAACCCACCTGAAACGGCATTTGTTGATGGTGGTATTATCACAGGTATTCACGAGCATATATTTTCAGTCATACGCGATTTGTTATTTATCTATCAACGTCATGAACCAACTGAAGACGAGCTTCAAATTACCCATATGGTTTTTGATATGCTTAGAAATGCCTCTGCGTTACCTGTGAATACAGACCCAAATATGATCGTTTGTTGGGGCGGACACTCTATCAGCGAAATTGAATATAAATATACCAAAGAAGTAGGTTATCAACTTGGCTTAAGAGGTTTAAATATTTGTACAGGCTGTGGACCAGGTGCAATGAAAGGCCCAATGAAAGGTGCTACCATTGGTCATGCAAAACAGCGTATTACAAACAATCGTTATTTAGGCCTAACAGAACCAAGTATTATCGCTGCTGAGCCACCTAATCCCATCGTAAACGAGCTCGTGATCTTACCCGATATAGAAAAGCGCTTAGAGGCATTTGTTCGTACAGCACACGGCATTATTATCTTCCCTGGTGGTGCAGGTACGGCAGAAGAACTGCTATATCTATTAGGTATACTTTTACATCCTGATAATCAAAAACAATGCCTACCCGTTATTTTAACTGGCCCAGAATCTTCAGCCGATTATTTCAAGGAAATTTGTCAGTTTGTTGAAGAAACACTCGGTGAGGAAGCCTTAAATAAGTTTGAAGTAATTGTTGGTGATCCGCAGAAGGTGGCAACGACCTTGAAACAGGCCATGCCTAAAGTAAGAGAGTATAGAAAATCTCAAGGTGATGCTTATTATTTTAACTGGACGCTAAAAATTGAGCACCAGTTCCAAATGCCATTTGACCCAACTCATGAAAACATGGCGAATTTGAACTTATCCTTAAATCAAAATAAAGAGCTTCTTGCAGCTGATTTGCGTAGAGCATTTTCAGGTATTGTCGCCGGTAATGTTAAGGATGAAGGCATTAGAGAAATCAAAAAGCATGGCCCTTACCAGCTTCATGGTGAAACATCGTTAATGGAAAAAATGGACACCCTGTTACAAGCATTTGTAGAGCAAGGCCGTATGAAGTTACCAGGCAGTAAATATACGCCTTGTTATGTAGTGAATAAATGAGTAAAACCTTAGTACTAATCGATGCGCTGAATCTTGTTCGGCGCATTTTTGCAATTGAATCAAATCAAGAAAACATCACCTCAGTAAACAATACAGCTCAACGCGTTTCATCTGCCGCCATAAAGTTACTTCGTTTAACTTCAGCATCTCATGCTGTAGCTGTTTTCGATGGCAATGAAAGCTGGCGATATCATTACTATGACAAATATAAAGCGACTAGAAAACCAATGCCCGCTACGTTGTCTGAAAATATGCAAATCATCGAACAGTCATTCGAGCAATGCGGTATACCCGTTTATAAACCTGAGCACGATGAAGCAGACGATATCATTGCAACTCTTGCTACCAAAGCGGCAACTGCAAACGTAAATGTAGTCATTATCTCTACAGATAAAGGCTTTCTACCGCATCTTACTCAAAACATTCGTTTATACGATTACTTTCAAAAGACTTGGATTGATAAAGAGCAAGTTGAAATAAAATTTGGAGTAAATCAAAATCAACTGACTGAACTTTGGGCAATGGCGGGAGATAAAACCAATGATATACCCGGTATTGCTGGAATTGGTTTAAAAACAGCGCAAAAATTATTAGGCGAATATGGTAAATTTGAATTTATATTGAATTCTAATTCTCTAAAACCATCAGAAAAAAAGAAAATTCAAACTGGCATAGACGATTTCATAAAAAGTAAGAACCTAGTTACGTTGAGAACTGATATACATTTGGGTTTTAACTTACAAGATTTACGAATTAAACGTTAATTGTCTAAGAAAGTTTTAAGTCTCGAAGACTTTGATATACTGATCGAGATTTAATTTTTGGACTTGTCATGATCAAAAAAGTATTGCAATACATTATTCTTGGCCTAGCTGTATATGCAAGTATTGTCATGCTAGTAATCAATTTCTATAAAGATGATCCTCAAGCTATGATTTGGCAAGATAGGGAAGCATTTAACAATCGCTTTATTTCAAAATTGGATGAGTCTGAGGTAATGCCACTAGAAGAAGTGCTTGAGACTCTGGGTAGCCCTGATCTGACTTATGTTTCAAAAAAAAGTGAAAATGTTTATCAGATTGTTTATTACAGAACACAGTTGGTAAAGTCTGATGGAATTACTACCCAAGATGAGTGCACAGGGCTTTTATTTAAAAATGGAAAATTGCTAGTTTGGGGTGAAAATGCAAGCCTTGAATACGCAAAATTAAACGGAGAGTAATACAAGCGTGAAAGCGTCTCCTAAACAATTAAAAAAACTGTTCGAGCATACTCATCAGGTTCTAAGGCTATACTACAATAAAGAAAAATGGCCTGTTATATTCCCGAGTATTACGCAATTAGCAGAAAGGTTTGTTCAATGTTATTCGCAGCAACCAGGCGCTTTGCATGCCCACCTTCACTTTTATGCTAAACATCAAGGTTACACTACTAATCTAGTTGTGAATCAATGTATTCTAGTCACAGCTATGTGTCAGGCATTAAAGTTCAATAAGGAATTAACTGAATCTTTGGTGATTGCCGCTATTTCTGATCAGATTTGTACATCAAACGAAACCAATAAATTAGCAGCAGGACAGCCGCTATCTGAACAAGCACAAAGGTTAGTTCAAAATAGACATGCCTTGGCTGTTAAAATGCTTAATAAGGGTAATGTACCAACTGGACAAATTCAAAGAGTACTTGCTCGATTAAACAAATACGCATCAGCAATAACAGGTATCAATGCGGTTCCGCTTTATGACAACCCAAGCATCATTGTTGCAATTGCCATGCGAATTGCAAAAGCAATCACCCCTAGGCCCAAAATAAAAACATTTAGTATCAATCAAGCAATTAAGTCACTTTATCTAAGTTGTTACAACGAATTTGCCCAAAATGCTTTAGCTGAACTGGGTGCGCAGCTCGTTAACTACCCATCAGGGTTGTCAGTAACATACAAAAACGAGCAATGTCTGGTTGTAACAAAGCATGAAAATATACATTACTTAGCATTAATTATTGAAAACCAGGCAAGAAGAATTATTAGAACATCACAGCCTATTTTAGGTGAATATAGAACGCAGATTATTGATGACCCAATTCTCCTTTATAAAATATGGTTTAATGAACAATTACCCGTGTTATCAACCAAACCTGATGATGTAAGTAATAACTTTGACAAGATAGCAAAACTTGGAAATACGAAATACCCTGACTTTAAACAATTAGAAAAAGTTATTTCTGATTCTGAACATATTGAGCATGCTCTTAGAACTGCAACCAAACAATATAATAGACAGGCTCAAAAAGCTGGTAGCTTGAGACACAGTTTAACTATGGTAGGGTTAGATACCGCGGCACTACTTTGCCAACGAGTTTTATTAGAAACTATGATTTCTAATGTACCTCACCCCTTTTCTATCGATATTATCAACAAATACGCACACATAAATAAAGTTATCACCCTACTCATTAGCAAAAAACACAGTGAAAAGTTTGAATTTTATTTATGCCCTTTTGCTGCTTTTATTTATTTTCTACTCGAGCATCATTCCGAAAAGCTCATGAGGTTTATCCAAACTCCTGAAGATGAGTTTTCTAGTAAACCGGTTTCTATTGCCCATTTATTCGGGCTTAAGGATATTCAAGATGATTCATTATCTGAATATATAGAAAATTACTTTTCTGAATCATTTTCACATCGAGCATTGTTAAATACAGAAATCAAAACAAAAAGTCAGTTAAACGATGTAGATAAAGAGTTTGTTGCAATAAAATATTTAGTTATTTCATCTTTATATGACATTGATATAGCCACACCATGGCAGAAGCAAATAACATCAGACGTGTTACAGTATTTTGAATGGTCAAGTATTGACGCATTTAATAGTGCCTTACTTGAGTTGTCACCACAGTGTGTCATTGAGTAATATTTATTCTATAAATATTATCAATGACAAATATAAACTGTGCTTATGCCTAATTTTCATTCCTTACTGGCATAAGTCTGCATAAATTGTTATAAAACGCGCTTAATTTTTCAAGCGAACACACACCTTTCTTCTTTGTTTACTACACTCAATATTTAGTGCCCAAGAGGCAGGTGTGAAAAAATATATTGATAAAGGAAACCATAATGGCAAAGCAAACTATCACGGTGATTAAGGGCGATGGTATCGGTCCAAGCATTATTGACTCGGCAATTGAGATCCTTAACGCTGCCGGTTGTGATTTTGATTACGAATTTGTTGATGCAGGCCTAACTGCCCTAGAAAAAACGGGTGAGCTTCTACCTAAAGAAACGCTAGAAGTAATCGAAAAAAATAAGATCACTTTAAAAGGCCCATTAACTACACCTGTAGGTGAAGGTTTCACTTCTATCAATGTAACACTACGTAAGCAGTTTGGTTTATACGCAAACGTACGCCCGGTAAAATCTTTTGCAGGCACAAAAGCACGTTATGACGACATAGATATCATTACGATCCGTGAGAATACTCAAGGTATGTATTCTGGCCTTGGTCAAGTTGTGTCTGAAGACGGTAACGAAGCTGAAGCTATGTCAAAAATTACTCGAGACGGTGCAGAGAAAATCGTAACTTTTGCTTATGAACTCGCTCGTCGCGAAGGTCGCAAAAAAGTAACTGCTGTTCACAAAGCAAATATCCTAAAATCAACTTCAGGTTTATTCCTTAAAGTTGCACGTGAAGTCGGTGAACGTTACCCAGATATCGAATCAGCAGAAATGATTGTTGATGCGACGTGTATGAAACTTGTTATGACACCGGAAGAATTCGATGTGATCGTAACAACTAACTTATTTGGTGATATCTTATCAGACCTATGCGCTGGTTTAGTTGGTGGTCTTGGTATGGCACCTGGTGCGAACATTGGTGAAAATGCTGCAATCTTTGAAGCAGTTCACGGTAGTGCACCTGATATTGCAGGCAAAAACCTTGCTAACCCGACATCAGTTATCCTAGCTTCAATTCAAATGCTTGAGTACTTAGAAATGGGTGAAACAGCAGATCGTATTCGTAATGCTGTAGCTGATGTGATCAAAACAGGTGACAGAACTACACGTGATTTAGGTGGTAGCCATGGCACTACAGATTTCACACAAGCTGTGATCGATCGTCTGTAATTCAATTTAAGAATTTGTAATAGAGCTACCTTGGGTAGCTCTTTTTTTCTTTATAATTTGAATTTACGCGCCATGAAAATACAAGAGAACAATAAAAAAAACAGACTTCCACCTGAATTTGAGTTTTCATTTTCAGCCTGTGTTATTGTTAATGTATTAGTTTCTGTTTTAGTTTTATTAGTGTCTGTGTCAGTGAGGGTTACCGAAATATTAAATTGCCCACTAGAATTGAAAGTATGAGTAACATTTTCTCCATTTCCTTGGTTCCCATCGCCAAAATCCCAAGTAATATTATAATTTCCACTCCCACCAGATGAGATTGCATTGGCACTAAGTTGCAAACCATTTGTAGTAAATGAAGTCGTAATAAGGAGAGGGACCGTTAAAGTAACCTGTTCAGATTTAGAAATTGAAATACCGCTATCATCTGTAACTTCAACCTTTACTGTGTATGTACCATTCATCGAATAACGGTGCGAAATTTCACTACCATTTAAGGTGTTGCCATCATCAAAGTCCCAAGTAATTAAGTAAGGTTCAACCCCACCAATTATTTTAACTTCACCTGTTAGTATGCCTGATGCATGCGCTAAATCTATCTCAGAGATCTCTAAGGGCTTACTCAAGTTGATTTCTGCATCAGCAGTGATGATCTGTCCATTTTCTTTTTTTTGAGTAAATTTGACGGAATAGTTCTGATACTTTTCAAATTCTATGGTTGGGGTCAATTCATCACTCGACTGACCATCTGAAAACTCCCAAAGAAATTGATCGCTTTCAGATAACAAGAAACCATCTGCAAAAAACTGAACTTGCTTATCTTCAACTTCGTAGCTGATACTTGTTTGGTCTGGTATGTAGCTCACTAATACTTCTGCGTTGTCGAATGAATCTGATACATCAACTAGCTCAATTTTCAAACCGTATTTAGGTATCTTCACCCCAGACTCAGGCTGTACTTTGAAAGAATAATCAAGGCTATCATCAAAAACACTAATTGCTGAAAGGTCTTCATCGCCAAGCCCAGAAGATTGCTCACTTAATCGTAAAGCAGCATCTCGAACTTGTATCATAGAGTTCGCAACATCATCCCCATTAGATTTAAATATAGGCCTCTGATCTGTGTCTACTATAAGTAAGTCACCAAATCCTTGATGCTCTGAGGTGTTATTATTTTCGTAGTTGTCATTTGAATACCATAAAGTTAAACCTGCAGGATACTGTGATAATTTTAGCCCTGAATCTAACCCGTTGTGACTTCTTAACTGAAGATAGTAAGCATGTTCATTACCTGACTTGTAACGCCCTATTTTTCTAAACCCATTAAAACTGTTGCTGTTAGTGTTTTCAGCATTATCTGTTAAAAATATTTGATCTTCAGAAGTGACATTGATGTCATCAAGAACAATACCGAAGAATGAGACAGCTGAGTCTGTCTGGTAAACAAATGTGATGGTAACTTGTTGATTAGAAAAGGCCGAAATGTCGTAAGTAAGATCAACAAAATCAGAATTTTCTACATCACTTGAAGCTGAGCTCCCATCTAAATAATGAGTCACATTAGGATAATTTGGATGATTAGCTTTTGTTGAATTTCCAGCTAAAGGGATTGAATTTACATAAACTTGGAAAATATCGTAATCAGATTCAATGTTAAACTTACTTTTCATTCTAAGTATTAATTGTTCTGATTCAGGTAGTTTTATCGTAAATGACATTTGATTATTTAGATTGTTACCATCACCAGAATAGTATTGAAAAGAACCAGAATTAGGAACAATGAAATCCTCAAGTGTAGGAGGCAAGTTAACTTTAACTTGATTTGTTGCTTCACTAAAAACACTTGCATGAGCCAGATTTATAGTTTCATTTTCATTAATTGTACTTAATTCGACAGATTGCTGATTTACCCAGCTACCGCCAAAACGATTCTGTAAATAATCTAGGTTTTTAGGACTAAACATCACAGGTTCAGAACCTCTGATCTCTCCCATCCAACTACCACTTGACATTACTGACCAATTTGCAACCGGTTCACCGATTTCAATATTTTTTAGATCATACTCATCCGGTAAACCAAGATCATGGCCAAACTCATGCACAACAACACCAATACCTGCATCTATTGGATTGATAGTATAATTGTAAGCTTTAATATTAGAGCCTGTAACTGAAGCAGGCTGATTAGAGCTGTTAGTAACGAAAAATCGATGCGACCATATTGCGTCTTCACCAAGTAACCCACCACCAGCTTCTTGGCCGATACTTGAATGAAATAATAAAATGTGATCAATTATGCCGTCGGGCTCATTTATGATGCCATCACCATCAATGTCGTTTAAATCTGTTAAGTCGTAATCAGAGAGATCAACGCCTTGTTTAACAAGATTTTCTACTGCTTCTATCACTAGTTCAGTCGCATTTTTATCTCGAATATCGCCGTCTTGCTCACCGTAATAACTCGCATCATTGCTTACTCTGACCCACCCATAAATACTGCCTGTTATGTCAAAGTTATCACCAGTTACATTCCGGTAAAATTGCCTCACACTTGTTAAATTTTCACCGTTTGGGCCACTAAAACCATTAACGGAATAAAGTAGTGAACGATAATGATCTGCGCTGTAATCATCGTAAAACATATCCGTGTCGGTTGTTTCCAATCCAGGTGAACTTGCTTGTAGGTCAGGAAAGTCAACAAGTATTCCTAAAATCTTAACTTTTTCTAAAGTATCTACCACACTCTTTTGTACAAACTGCATTCGATGCTTTAAATTCGGTTTTATTGTGTCTAATGGTAAATTAATTATTTCAGCTCTTGGTTTTCCACTTTTTAAAATATAGCTATTCAAAAGTTGCTGCTTTTCATACTCACTCAAAGTACGACCAAGTTTTTTTTCTTGCCAATAAACAATTCTATCTTCATCTAAGCGTAACAAGTCAGGCATAGCATTAACTTGTAGACTTAAAAAAATACCAAAGTTGAGTAAAGAAAAACGCATTAAATTCATATAGAACACCAGAATCATTTAATTATTAAGATGGTATCACTACTTGAGATTGTCGTCTTTAAACACGCACAACCAACAAATATAAAATAGTTTATTCTCTATAACTTTAAAAATAGACCATAAAAACACGCAAAACAGACAAATAAAGATTTTTTAGAAGTATTTATGCAACTTTAGTGTAAACAACCTTGACTTATGCATACAAAAAACCTTTAATGATTTTGTTAATTTTTTAATAGAATATTATTTCAAGTTATGATTTCTAATTTAATTGTAAATGTCGTACTCGTACTGGTCTTAATAATAAGCTCAGCGGGGACGTATTAACTTGATTTACGATGAAACCCCGCAAATGCGGGGTTTTTTTTTGTTCAATTTTACGATTGCACCGAGGAATGAGGATGGTACAAACGCAATTTAACGGCTCTGAGTTAGTCGTAAAAGCTTTAAAGGCACTTGAGGTTAAATACATATTTGGTTATCCAGGTGGTTCAGTCCTAGATCTATATGACGCATTGTTTCAACAAAGCGATATAGAACATATTTTGGTTCGACATGAACAAGCTGCTACCCACATGGCTGATGGCTATGCAAGAGCAACTGGGGAAGTTGGTGTAGTTCTAGCTACATCGGGTCCAGGTGCAACAAACTGTATAACAGGTATTGCAACTGCCTATATGGATTCAATTCCAATGGTCGTTTTATCAGGTCAAGTACCTTCTAATCTAATAGGTGACGACGCGTTCCAAGAAACAGATATTGTTGGCTGCTCAAGACCTATTGTAAAGCATAGCTTCAATTGTAGAAGTGCAGATGAGATCCCATCGATTTTAGCTAAAGCATTTTATCTTGCTAATTCAGGCCGCCCTGGCCCTGTGGTTGTAGAATTACCAAAAGATATTCTAAATCCGCAGCTAAAGTTTGGTTTTAAAATGCCTTCTGATATAGAAATGCGTACCTATAATCCAAGTGTTAAAGGTCATGGAAAGCAAATCAAAAAAGCTGTTGAAGCAATCTTAAATGCAAAACGTTTAGTTATCTATTCTGGTGGTGGTGTTGTTTTATCTGACACTTCTGAGAAACTTAAAGAACTGGTAGAAACCTTAAACGCGCCAATCACAAACACGTTAATGGGGTTAGGTGGTATAAGCGGTACTCACCCTAATTTTATTGGTATGCTTGGTATGCACGGTAATGTTGAAGCTAATAAAGCAATGGCTAATGCTGATGTTATTTTAGCACTCGGTGCTCGATTTGATGACCGTGTGACTAATAATGTTAAAAAATTCTGTCCGAACGCTACAATTGTTCATGTAGATGTAGACCCAACATCTATTTCTAAAACCATAAAAGCACATATACCAGTTGTAGGTTGCCTTGCTACAGTGTTGGATCAATTACTTAATGCCATAAATGCAAGTTCAGAACGTATCGACCGAGCAGCACAAGAAACTTGGTGGCAAGAAATCACTAAATGGCGAGCTCAAAAGTGCTTAGATTATGATAAAGGCACTGAAGTATTGAAACCACAGACTGTAATAGAAAAGGTTTACAAAATTACCAATGGAGATGCTTATGTATGTTCTGATGTTGGTCAGCATCAAATGTTTGCCGCTCAGCACTACCCCTTCAAAAAACCGAGGCAATGGATTAACTCAGGTGGCCTAGGGACGATGGGTTTTGGGTTACCCTCAGCGATGGGCGTCAAAATGGCTTTTCCTAATAGTGAAGTACTATGCGTTACAGGTGATGGTTCTATTCAGATGAATATTCAAGAGTTATCTACTTGTCTTCAATATGGACTAGCAGTGAAGATAATTTCTCTAAATAATCGCTCTTTAGGTATGGTAAGACAATGGCAAGATATGCAATACGGTGGTCGTCATTCTAGCTCATACATGGAATCTCTTCCGGATTTTGTTGCCTTAGCAGAAAGCTATGGTCACATCGGCATTAAAGTTGATAAACCAGAGCAGCTTGATGAAGCATTAGAGCGTGCTTTTGCAATAAAAGACAGGTTGGTATTTTTAGATATCCGCGTTGATGAAAAAGAGCATGTTTATCCTATGCAAATAAAATTAGGAGCTGTAGATGATATGTGGTTGAAAAAAGGAGTAAAAGCGTAATGAGAAGAATCTTGAGTATCCTTTTAGAGAATGAGCCAGGTGCATTATCCAGAATCGTTGGTCTTTTTTCACAGCGTGCTTACAACATTGATAGTCTAACCGTAGGCACTACCGACGATAACACCTTATCACGGATAACAATAACCACACACGGCGACGATAGAGTAGTAGAACAGATCACCAAACAAGTGAACAAGCTTGTTGATGTGTTAAAAGTTCAGGACTTAACTGAAGTACAACATATTGAAAGAGAACTTTTATTAGTCAAAGTGTATGCAAGAGATGAAAAAATGCGGGCTGCAGTGACACGTATTGCTGATGTTTACCAAGGCGCGATAATAGACATGGGAAAACAAAGCTATACGCTTCAGTTATTAAGCAGCTCTGAAAAAATTGAATCTTTTTTAGATATGTTGAGACATGAAAGCGATATTATTGAGTTAGTCCGTTCTGGAGCTGTTGGGATAGGTCGAGGTGACAAAGCGTTAAAAGCATAAAAAAAGGGGCTTAAGCCCCTTTTTACCTAATTCGATATAAGCAAATATTATTGATTTACTTGATCTTTAAGACCTTTACCTGCTTTGAAGCTAGGAATATTTGCTGCTGCGATTTGAATCTCAGCACCAGTTTGAGGGTTACGGCCAGTACGAGCTGCACGCTCTTTTACTGAGAAAGTACCAAAACCAACAAGTGCTACTGAATTACCTTCTTTAAGAGAGTCTGTTACAGCACCAGTGAATGATTCAAGCGCTCTTGCTGCAGCGGCTTTAGAAATTTCAGCATCAGCTGCCATCTTTTCAACTAGTTGAGCTTTATTCATTGTTTAATTCCTATTTATTGTAATTTTGCCTAAGCAAAACCTATGTTTATGTATTTTTCGGCTTAGTGCAACTATTTACTACATATTTTTATGAAAAATCGCATTAAATACCGTATTTACAGGCCTTCGTCGCAGTTTTAGAGCTAATTTTAATCAAGCCATTGAAATTCTTTTAACCGCACCCTATTAGAAAGAAAAATCACTCCTTCACTTTCAAGCCTTTCTTTCTGCTCAATAAACTTACTTGTTTGTGCCGGGAATGAAATTTTTCCTTGCGAATTTATAACTCGATACCAAGGTAAATTAGACTCTTTTGGTAAGCTTTTTAAAATATAGCCAACTTTCCTTGCATAATTCGCTTGCCCTGCAAGTTTAGCTATTTGCCCGTAAGTCGCAACTCGGCCAAATGGAATTGCTCCAATTATAGTATGTACACGTAACTCGAAATCATCCTGCATATTTTTCGCCTAACTTTTTGAATCTATCCCATATGGCTCTAGCAACCGGCCCATGATGTTGAGTATGTTTTCTGAACACATGAATATTAGCAGTGAAACTGTCTTGTCTGTCTAAGATTCTTATACGCTCAAGTTCGCCACTTTCTAATTCATTTTTGCAGTGAGCTAGACTTGTTAACGCAAAACCTAAACCAGACAATAAAAATGACTTCATTGAAGTTAAATCATCAACTTTCATGCGGTTTGTATTTAATGTATATGCAAGTCTTTCACTATCAAAAGCAAAGGCGCTTTCAAACATGGCAATACATGGGTATGACTTTAATGCTTCATAATTTAAAGTTGTAGGTAAAACCCCTTGTCTCGCGACAATTCCAAGTTCAATCTCCCCTACTTTCATTGTTTCTAATTCGCCTGTAGCATGAAACAAGTCAAACCAAGGACCTATACCAAGTTCAGCTCGTCCACTGTTTACTTGTTGTAAAGCTTCAAATCTCGGACCACTGGTAATAGAAAACTCTGTAGACTTGTATGCCTTAAAAATGTCACCAATTGCTTCATTGTATTTACTTTGATAAGAAATAGGTTCATAGCAAATACTAAATTTTGCTTCATTCCCTTCTGCATATTCATTAGCAAGAATTTTTAAATCATCTCTTATTGCAAGTAATTTTGTAGCTTCAAGATAAAAATGTCTTCCTTGTTCAGTAAGCTTTAACCTGTAGGCTTCTCTGTCAACAATGCTAAAACCTAAATTTTGTTCTAACCTTTTAATTGATTGAGAGATGGCCGGTTGGGTCTTATGCATCTTTGATGCAACCTCTTGTAAGCTCTTTGAATTTGCAACAGCATCGAGTATTTCAAGATCTGCCAACTTCATAAAATAATCTTATAAACTTTACAATTTTTAATAATTTTAATTTTATCAGGTTTTTTCTTATTCTTATCGAAATTTTTCAGAGCTAAATAAATGGAGTAACCCATGTTGAGGTTAAGTTTTATCGCACTGCTTACTATTTTTACATTAGGCTGTAATCAAGAGAATGAGAATACGGAAAAAGTTGACGTTATTAGGCCTGTTAAATTATTTGAAGTCCAAGATCCTACCGCTCACAATGTAAGAAGTTTTCCAGCAGAGGTTGTTGCAAATCAAGGTTCCTACCTTGCTTTTCGAGTGAGTGGAGAACTAATTGAATTTCCTGTTAGAGCAGGTCAAACTATACGTAAAAATGATCTTCTGGCTAAATTAGACCCTGAAGACTTTCAATTACAATATGAACAACGCAAGGCACAATTTGAACTTGCAAGTGCGCAACTAAAGCGTGTCGAATCATTATTTAACCGCTCTATTGCGACCAAGGCTGAATTTGATCAAGCGCTTGCTAACAAGCAAGTATCTGAGTCTGCATTTAAAATAGCAAAGACAAACCTAGAAAACAGTGAGCTACGAGCTCCATTTTCAGGCACTGTTGCAAAGGTATTTGTTAAGAACTTCGAAAATATCGTCGCTAAGCAAAATATTCTTCGTTTAGAAAGTAGAGACATGATGGACGTAGTAATATATGTGCCTGAAAGACTAGTCGCAAGAGTCAAAAGAGAATTAGATTACCAGCCAACTGTTACTTTCGATGGATTCCCCAATAAGACTTACAAATTATCAATTAAAGAATGGGATACTCAAGCAGACGCAGCCACTTTGAGCTATAAAGTGGTTTTCTCTTTACCCATCCCAAACGACTTTAACTTATTTGAAGGGATGACCGGACAAGTATCTATCGACCTTTCTAAGATTACAGAACAGCAAAATAATACAATAACAGTTCCTTTATCAGCCGTTTTTTCGACTGATACAGAACACCTAAATAATAATTCATACGTTTGGGTATATAACCCATCAACACAAGTTTTATCCAAACGAAAAGTTACTGTCGGTAAGATTTATCAAGATCAAATTGATGTGCTTGATGGCCTCAAAGTAGGCGATAAAGTTGTTTCAGCTGGAGTTTACCACCTCTCTGAAGGCTTAATTGTGAAACCTTGGGTTAAAGAGAGAGGCTTATAATAATGAGTCTAGCTAAGTGGTCAATTGATAATAAAGTCATTAGTTGGATGTTCGCACTGTTACTTTTAATTGCAGGGGCAGCGTCTTATTTAGATTTAGGACAGTTAGAAGATCCTGAATTTACAATAAAAAAGGCAATGGTTATTACCTATTACCCAGGTGCATCTCCTGAACAGGTAGAAGAAGAAGTAACTTTTGTTATAGAAAATGCCATTCAACAATTACCCTACGTAGATACTATTTCTTCAATATCCTCTGCTGGAAAATCACAAATTACAGTTGAAATGAAGAGCACTTATAGAAAGCAACATCTTCAACAAATTTGGGATGAACTCAGAAGAAAAGTAAATGATCTTTCTGGTAGGTTTCCCAAAGGTGTTTCTTCTCCAAATATTATTGATGACTTTGCCGATGTTTATGGTGTTTTGTATGCCATTACTGGCGATGGATACTCGTACAGTGAATTAAAAGATTATGTTGATTATTTGAAACGTGAGCTCGTCCTTGTCGATGGTGTGAGTAAAATAACTGTTGCAGGCACTCAGCAATCTCAAGTAATCGTCGAAATTTCAACTCAGAAATTGTCTCAACTTGGTATACCTCCTACTCAGATATTTTCATTATTACAATCTCAAAACCATGTTTCTAATGCTGGAAAAATACGTGTTGGTGATGAATCAATACGTTTTCACCCAACAGGTGAGTTTCACGATGTCTCAGAATTAGAAAGCTTACTAATCTCAAGCCCAGGAGCAAAAGAATTAATTTATTTACGAGATGTGGCAAAAGTTAAGAGAGAGTTTGCTGAGATACCTTCTCACTTAACTAAGTATAATGAGAAACAAGCTCTGCTCCTTGGTATTTCATTTAATTCTGGCGTAAATGTCGTTGATGTTGGTAAAGCAATTGATCAACATCTTCATAATTTAGAGTATCAACGACCTCATGGTATGGATGTTTTTACTATCTATAACCAACCAAATGAAGTTCAGAAATCTGTCAATGGTTTCATTGTTAGCCTAGTTGAAGCAGTCGCGATTGTTATTGTTGTTTTACTAATTTTCATGGGTGTAAAAAGTGGTATTTTGATAGGTGGAGTTCTACTTCTTACTGTTCTAGGTACATTTATATTTATGAAATTCTTTGCAATCGATTTGCAACGAATTTCTCTAGGTGCACTGATTATTGCATTAGGTATGCTGGTAGATAATGCTATTGTTGTAACAGAGGGGATCTTAATAAATCTAAAACGTGGGCAAACTAAAGTTCAAGCTGCTGTAAATATTGTCGCTCAAACAAAATGGCCTCTACTTGGGGCAACAGTTATTGGTATCACCGCATTTGCTCCAATAGGTTTAAGCAGTGACGCAAGCGGAGAATTCGCTGGCTCTCTTTTCTGGGTGCTTTTAATCTCATTAATGTTGAGCTGGGTAACGGCGATTACCTTAACTCCATTTTTTGCTGACTTAATGTTTAAAGAAGCAAAGACTAACAAAGTTCAGCAAGCAGACCCCTATCAAGGTATTATTTTTACAGTTTATAAAACGTTATTAAGTACAGCCCTAAAATACCGTATTTCTACAGTCATACTCATGATTGCGCTATTAATTTCATCAATAATTGGCTTCAGTCAGGTTAAGCAGTCGTTTTTCCCAGCATCAAACACCCCTATGTTCTATGTCGATTATTGGCATTATCAAGGTGCTGATATTCGAAGTACAGCCGAAAATATAGGTAAAATCGAGCGTTTTCTTTTAAAAGATAAACTAGTAGAAGATGTAACTACAACTGTTGGGCAAGGCGCACCTAGGTTTATGTTAACTTACGAACCTGAAAAGCAATATAATGCTTATGGTCAACTTATCGTCAGAGTGAAAGATCGTGAATCAGTTGCAATTTTGATCGATAGGCTAAGAGCGTTTGAAATGACTATGCCATTTGATGGCAAAATTAAAGTCAAACGTATGGAGATTGGCCCATCAACCAGCGCAAAGATAGAAGCTCGCTTTTCCGGTGGCGACCCAGTTGTTTTGAGGCAGCTAGCTGAACAAGCAAAACAAATCCTTCATAAAGATGAAGGAGCTTTTAATGTTCGAGACAATTGGCGCCAAAGGACTAAAGTTATTCGACCCCAGTTTAACGAACAAAAAGCCAGAAGACTTGGAATAAGTAAAACTGATGTCGATGACCTTTTACTTACCTCCGTATCTGGAAAAACTGTTGGTTTATACCGTGAGGGTACAGAACTTCTTCCCATTATTGCCCGCTCTCCGGCAGATGAACGTAATCAAGTAAATAACCTGTCGGACTTACAAATATACAGTCCAATACTCAATGTGTTTGTACCAATCACAACTGTGGTAGATGACTTTCAGGTTACTTGGGAAGACCCACTGATAATGCGTAAAGATAGAAAACGCACTATTACAGTTATGGCTGATCATGATGTAATTGGAAATGAAACACCGGCAAAGCTCTTTGCAAGAGTGAAAAGTGATATAGAAGCTATTTCACTGCCAAAAGGCTATAGTTTAGATTGGGGTGGTGAATTTGAAGCTTCTAGCAAAGCGCAAAAAGCGATTTTCGGTTCGCTCCCGCTAGGGTATTTAGTCATGTTTATTGTTACTGTTTGCTTGTTCAACTCCGTAAGGCAACCCCTCGTAATTTGGTCAACAGTCCCACTTGCAATTATTGGAGTAACCGCTGGCCTTGTAGTTTTCCAAGCACCATTTAGCTTCATGGCGCTACTAGGGTTATTAAGTCTATCAGGCATGCTTATTAAAAACGGGATCGTTTTAGTTGATCAAATAAATTTAGAGCTGAGTGAAGGTAAAGCTCCCTACCAAGCAGTTTTTGATTCAGGTGTGAGTCGTGTTAGACCTGTGTCGATGGCAGCCGTCACAACAATTTTAGGCATGATCCCGCTTCTATTTGATGTATTTTTTAAATCGATGGCGGTAACCATCATGTTTGGGTTGGGGTTTGCAACGATACTCACTTTGATTGTCTTACCAGTAATTTATTGTTTATTTTACTCAATTAAGCAGAAATAAAATTGGCCTTAATTGGCCACTTTATGCCTATTTCGTTAAGTTTGTGGTTCTATAAGCAATAAAACAACAGTAAGCGATATCTGATTAGTAGAGAGGGCAATAGCAGCTATATGGTTTAATATATAATTTATTTTAATGAAAATTTTACACTAAGACAGTTGTTTTATTGTCTACCAAAACGACTTGCTAGCTAATAGATAAGTGAAAATGACAGCATGCAAATAATGGTGTATTTGCATGCTTATTTAAATCGATTTACTTTATTTTGAATTGCGATTTAAAGTTAAAGTGCCTGTTTTTCTTTCTGCGGGTTTTCTTGAATTCTTTTTTGGTTGCTGCTTATATCTTTTTGAAGAGTGATCGATTCTATGGGCTTCATTTTTCTTATCTAGCGGTTTTCTTATTTTCTTATTTTTATCTACAGAACCTTCTTCTGTTTTTGCTGAGCCTTCAATTGCTTTGTTTATCTCAGACATTTCTTGCTCAGTTAAATGT
Source organism: Pseudoalteromonas phenolica (assembly GCF_001444405.1). Lineage (NCBI taxonomy): Bacteria > Pseudomonadati > Pseudomonadota > Gammaproteobacteria > Alteromonadales > Pseudoalteromonadaceae > Pseudoalteromonas > Pseudoalteromonas phenolica. The sequence continues at coordinate 945,680 of NZ_CP013188.1, read as the reverse complement.
CGCCATTGCCCAGGCCTTAAACCATTCAGATTGACATTCATAATACGTACGCGCTTCAAAGTAGTAACTTCATAACCAAGATATTCGCACATTCTTCGGATCTGTCTGTTTAAGCCCTGAGTGAGAATGATAGTAAATGTATTATCACCGGTTTGTTTCACATAACATTTCTTTGTCACCGTATCTAAGATTGGTAGACCACCAGCCATTCTTTCAACAAAACGTTTATTAATTTTTCTGTCTACAGTTACGACATATTCTTTTTCATGATTGTTACCAGCACGAAGAATTTTATTAACGATGTCACCTTCATTAGTAAGAAATATTAACCCCTCTGAAGGTCTGTCTAGGCGACCAATCGGAAATATGCGTTCAGGGTAATCTATTGCACTTACAATATTACTTTTAATTTTTTTCTCAGTCGTGCACGTCACGCCAACAGGCTTATTATAGGCAATATAGACACGTTTAGGCTTGGCTTTGAGCGGTTTACCATCAATAAGAATTGTATCGGCGTCAGACACTTTAACACCCATTTCAGGCAACTGACCATTAACCTTAATGCGCCCGGCATCAATTAGTTTGTCAGCTTCTCTTCTTGAGCAAAAACCAGTTTCGCTAATGTACTTATTTAAACGTGTTGTAGCAGTCAAAAGACAATCCTTAAAATTCAATTGTGCGTATTTTAAAGGATTAGTATTAATTTATCTCTTATTTTTCTGCCAAATCTCTGGGATTAAGTAAAGTTGGTATTGTGATTGGTCAGTTAAATGAAGGCTTTTCAATCTATAGTCAATCAATCCCCAGTTGGGGCTATTTTTCATCCAACTGTAGTTATTCACATTCTGCTTGGTAATAACGCCCATTGGTATTACTAACTCTCTGTGCTCAGACCAATATGAGTGTTTGTGATGGTAATCAAACAAACTGACCAATGCCCAAGCGCCCATCATGAAATGTCCGCCAACACTTGCATGAGTATCGCCTCTAGCTACATTTTCAAGCCCAACAGACAACCAATCAAAACCGCCAAAAACAATATTTTGTTTATCCGCGCAAGCTATTTTACAAGCTTTCATTGCCCCTATAGCCATTAAGTCAGAAGCGGCCCAAACAATATCAATATTTGCGTGTCTTTTAAGAAGCTTTAATGTTTGCTCCGTTGAAAGGGTTTCAGACCAAGAGCCATGTACCTCTTGTGCAACTTCAATTCCTTGAGAAGAGAAATAATCCGCAGCCCCTTTCGCTCTCATATCAGACTCAGAGCCGTAATGACCATTTATCAGTACTGCTGTTAAATTGCTTTTTTTATTACTAACTGAATGCAAAGCTTTTGCAAGGTCATATCCAGCCTGATAATTATCATGATAAACCTCCCCTAACCAATATTTATAATCTTCACCTGGACCAGCAATTTGACTTTTTTCTTCTCCCGAAATAGTTTGTTCCATAGTGATTGCCGGTACTTCAAATTTTTCAAGAATCTTTAACGATTCAACTGCGGCACCAGGATAAAGAATTAAAATGGCATAATCAGGGGTCTTTTGATATTCAAGGTATTTTTTTAATTCTTGAAATTGAATATGGCGATTTCCTTCTCCATATATTACATCTAGTTTAAAACCGAGCTGTTGAGCAGCATGTTGGCTAATTGATTGAACTTTACTCCAAAAAGGATCATCAACAACCGAGGGGTTAACGAATAAAACGGTTTGCTTCGCAATCGTCATAAACGGCAAGGTCAATAACATCAAAAGTATCAATCTAATTTTCAAGCGCATTTATACTCTTTTACCTTAGTTAACTCTAAAATGCCTTATCTTTATACATATCTGCCCAAAGGATAGCTGCGGCGTGAAATTCAGGTAAGCAATCATCATTAATGTTTAAATACTGACATGCTTTTTGAAGTTTCCACCAACTACCAGATTCATAGGCTATAACAATGTTTAATACGTAATAATGAAAGTTAGCTTCACCTAGCAACGCTTTTTGAAGCTCTTCAGGAAAAGGAAGTTTGTCTATGAGTTTAATCATCGGCCTATCTAATATCGCATCAAGCAATGAGAAAAGGCCTACCAAAAAGCACGATGAACCTGAGTTTGGTTGAACTTTATTCCCTATTAACTCACAAAAACGAGCCCTGACTATACTCATTCTTGTTAATTCTGTTGGTTTGCCCTTTGCTACATGGGCTGTCATGATTAGACCAACAAATTTTTTTGTGCGTTCATATCCTAAATATACCAAGGCTTGCTTAATTGATTCTATTTTACTTTTTATTGGAAATACGCCTGAATTAATTAAGCGAAGTAACTTATAAGCAAGCGCTGTATCTTGTGAAAATAATTGCGCAATTTTAGTAATATTTAAATTTGGTTTTAACACCTCTGTGTAAATGAGCATTACTATGGTGTAGTTAAATTCGATATCATTTTCTTCAATGAGACGTGGTTTTGCGAAAAAATAACCTTGAAAAAAATGGAAGCCCATTTTCTTAGCTAATTCGAACTCTTCTTCAGTTTCTATTTTTTCAGCTAAAAGTTTTATATTTTTTTGTTGTTTTAATTTTTCTACAAATGGTCCAATGGTATCAAGAGGGCTTTGCATCACATCAAACTTTATTAAGCGTACAAGCTTTAAAAATGGCTGCCATGCATCTTCATATACAAAGTCATCTAATGCTAACTTATAGTTTTGATGAAACAAGCTTCTAACATGCTCATAGTTTTCTTTTGTTGGTGAAATAGTTTCAAGAAGCTCGAGGATAACATCGTTGGCAGGAAGAAAAGTAGCGAGCTCTTGTTTTAAAGACTCAGGACCTATGTTGATCAGTGCTTTCTTCCCTGATGTTAAATATCTAGTACCCAGATTTAATTGGTTGTCTAATATAAGTTTTGCCGTTGCCTTGTCTTCTGCAATATCGGGAAAACTGTTGCTAGAGCCATCTCTAAAAAGTAGCTCATACGCAACGACCTGCTTTTTCCTATTAAAAATAGCTTGTCTTGCTACAAAAACTTTCAAGCAAAAGCTCCTTTTCCCAATTACAACATCTTAATATGAAATTATTAATATAATAGCACTATAGCAATGCAAAGAAACCCAACTAAATAATTAAAAACTAAGTCTTTAATTTAGAATTATAGCAAAATACAAAGAAGTGTTCGGCTGAAATAAATATAGAATATAGTTTCAGCCGACTGAATGAAGGTTAATTATACAGTTTAGAAATGTATTGTTTAGCAATTCCCTTCCATTCAAAACGTTCTGTTCTAGCATTTTCAGCAATGTTTAAATATTTACTACGGTCCTTAGATTGCAACATCAAGGCGTCTTCAAATACCGATTTTAATTGCTCGATTTGCTGAAATAGCGAATCTCCATTAAAAACAAACCCAGTTTCGTTATGAGTAACTGTATCTTTTAATCCTCCGACACCATGCACCAAGCAAGGTTGTCCAGCACGCATTGCAAGCATTTGACTTATACCACATGGCTCAAAATAACTAGGCATAAGGAATAATTCACCTAAAGGATAAAGGTAATCACCTAGTTTTTGATCATACCCATTCAAGAACAACACATTTTCTCTTCTAGCCATAACCTGCATAAATTGCGACTCTATATACGGGTCACCACTGCCTAGAATGACAATATTACTCTTATATTTATCTGCAATTAACGCTAAGTCATCTAAAACTATACCATTTGAAGATTTTTGAATTAGTAAAAGCACCTTCTGATCTGTTATCCGACCTATACTAGAAATAATTGGCTTTTTATCAAATGATTTCCATTTAGTTACTCTTTGATGAGCAATATAATGTTTCGTTTCAACCAGAGGAGATTTTGACATCCATTTGAATATACATTTCTCTGCTTCATTCAAATAGGTATGATAAGAGACAGCCGAGTTATCTATCGAGGTGTAATTACAACCATTTAAAATACCAAATAGACGCCTTTGACTTGAGGCTAAACGCATATCATGCTCTAAACCTGCACCACCAAAAAAACCTTCGTCAGGTCTGCTAGTTTCTTGAACTTCAGAACTGTATGTTGGTGAGACAACATGAACCACATCACAAAGATTTAAACCGCTTCGCATGGGGTTATAGCAATGTGGATATTTGTGGTCACATATTTGGTGCCCATCATAATTTAAGGTAGGAAACCAAGCCTCTAGACTTGATTCATCATGATTGAATGGCCTGATCCCTTGCAGTGCAAGATTGTGAACGGTATAAACAAGTTTTAATGTTTTCAAATAAACGAAACGTGGACTGAACCTCGCAAGAACAGACACCCCCGCAGCATGCCAATCATGTAAATGGATTACATTGATATCGTCAATGATTCTATGCTCTATAATTTCGCATACAGCCGCACTAAAAAAAGCAAATTTTGTTGCATCAGATGCAAACGGTCTATTTGCCCCATCATCGCAATATATCTTCCCGCCGTTGTCAGAAAACAATGAGTGAGAAATGACATACTGACTAACACCTTCATCTGATTCAACTAGCCACAAGCTAGCAGTTTCTAGATGTTGTCTAAATGGCACTGCTATATCTGCTATAAAGTGCCTATTCAAATTATCTTGTCCGTAATCTGGTACTACAACAGATACCGTTAAACCATGCTCACTTAACGCATAGGGAATGTCACGGATTACATCCGCGACGCCCCCTACTTTACAATTTGGCAATCGGTCATTTTCTGCACCGACCATTAAAATATGCATATCCTGCCTTTTAAACAACTGAAAGTTTTTGTTTTTCTTGATTTGCTTGTTGTTTCTGATTATATGCAGCAAGCATATCTCTAGTCACCAGAACGATACCTTTTTTTGATACTCTAAAGCCATTTTCTTCATCAATCTTAGAGTTATAACCAATAACAATGCCCTCTGGTAATTCACAACTACGATCGATAATGGCGTTCCTTACTTTACAATTCCTACCGATTTTAACACCAGGCAAAATCACTGAGCCTTCGATTGTACAATAAGAATGAACATGAACATTTGAAAACAACAATGATTTTCGAACCACAGAACCAGATATAATACAACCACCAGAAACTGTTGAGTCAACAGCCATTCCACGCCTTTCTTCGTCATCAAAAATAAATTTCGCCGGTGGAAGCTGTTCTTGATAAGTCCATATCGGCCAACTAGGGTCATACAAATCTAATTGCGGCTCAGGGGAAACCAGTTCCATATTAGCTTCCCAGAATGAGTCGATCGTACCAACATCACGCCAGTAAGCTTGACCTTTTTGAGTTGGCTCTCTAAATGGGAAAGCGAAGACATTATGCTCTTCTATAATTGCTGGAATGATGTCATGGCCGAAGTCTCGACCTGACCCCTCTCGTTGAGCATCATTCTTTAATTGTTCGAAAAGAAACTCAGTATTGAAAACATAATTTCCCATTGAGGCTAGACAAGTGCCATCTTTACCTGGGATTGAAGAAGGTTCAGCTGGTTTTTCATCAAAGCGTCGTACACGGTTATTGTCGTCAACAGTCATAACACCAAAAGTGTTAGCAGCCTCTTCGCATGGCACCTCAATACAACAAACCGTCATATCTGCACCGGTCTCAACATGTTTAGCAAGGAGTGCACCATAGTCCATTCGATAAACATGGTCACCTGATAGAATCATGACATATTTAGGTAATTCATGGCGAATAATGTCCATATTTTGGAATACTGCATCAGCAGTACCACAATACCATTCATCACCATAACGCTGTGATGCGGGTAATATTTCAACAGACTCACCGAGTTCCTTTTTGAAATGACCCCATGCTCGATTTACATGCCGAATTAAGGAGTGTGACTTATACTGTGTAGCAATACCCACTCGTCTTATGCCAGAGTTAATACAGTTAGAAAGTGGAAAGTCAATAATTCTGTGCTTCCCTCCAAAATACACTGCAGGCTTAGCACGCCAGTTAGTCAATTCATGCAAACGCGAGCCACGACCACCAGCAAGGATCAGTGCGTAAGTCTCTCTGGTTAAATTACTAATATAACGATTTTCATAACTAGGCATGTTGCTTCTCCATTTGTTCCTTGTCTTTAATCTGTTTAAGATCTGGCTCTATCTGCCAAATCTCTTCACTATATTGTGAAATAGTTCTGTCACTTGAAAACTTTCCGCTTGCAGCGGTGTTTAAGATACTCATTTGTGTCCAATGAGTTTTGTCTTGATATGCTCTAGCCGCATTACTTTGAGCTTCACAGTAACTATCGAAGTCATGAGCTGTTAACCAAGGGTCGCTTGGGCATTTAACGGCATTAATGATGTCGTCAAAGATGTTAGGCTCGAATAAATTAAAGTGCCCACTTTCTAGCAATTTAAATACAGCGCTCAAATGTTCACTGTCTTGAATAACCTTCTGAGGGTTATAACTAGACTTGATTGCACTGGTTTCTTCCGCTTTTGCACCAAACAAAAAGAAGTTATCTGAACCAACATTTTCTAAAATTTCAATGTTTGCACCATCAAGAGTTCCGATTGTAATTGCACCGTTCATCATAAATTTCATGTTGCCGGTTCCTGAGGCCTCTTTACCTGCCGTTGAGATCTGCTCTGATAAATCGGTTGCAGGGCATATAGTCTCCATCGCTGTAACATTGTAGTTAGGAATAAATGCGACTCTTAAGTAAGGTTTAGCCCTTTCATCTTTATTGATGACTTCTGCAACATTGTTTATCAACTTAATGATTTGCTTAGCCATATAGTAACCAGGAGCCGCTTTTCCACCGATCAATACACATCGTGGTGTTAGATTTTTTGTTTCACCTTTGCAAATCTGAATGTATAAATGAATGACATGAAGGATGTTCAATAATTGACGTTTATACTCATGAATACGTTTCACTTGCACGTCGAACATCATATCGGAATCAAACTCAACACCACATTGTGTTTTGACTAAAGCAACTAGCTTGTCTTTGTTCGCTTTCTTAACTTCAAACCACTTAGTTTGAAACTGCTTATCATCGTAGTAGCGACGCAAATCTTTAATTTTGCTAAAATCAGCAATCCATTCATCTCCAATATAATCAGTGATTAATGATTTTAAATCAGGATTGCAATGCGCAAGCCATCTACGAGGGGTTACACCATTGGTTTTGTTATTAAATTTCTCAGGCCAAAGCTGATAGAAAGTGTTGAATAGACCACTTTTCAATAATTCTGTATGAAGCGCAGCAACACCATTAACGGAGAAACTTCCGACGATTGCCAAATATGCCATACGAATTTGTGGCACATCTCCTTCTTCAATTAAAGAAAGCTCTCTTTGTTTTGCAACATCTCCAGGCCAATGTATGGCAACCTGCGCTAAGAAACGAGCATTAATTTCGTAAATAATTTCTAGTAAGCGAGGTAAAAGTCTTTCAAATAAAGGGACAGACCAGCGCTCTAAAGCTTCCGGTAATAATGTATGATTCGTGTATGCCATAGTACTTGAGGTGATTTCCCATGCTTTATCCCACTCGATTTCATACTCATCAATGAGCAAGCGCATAAGTTCTGCTACAGCAATACTGGGATGGGTGTCGTTTAACTGAAATACATGAAATTTGGCAAAATCATCAAAGTTTTCATCATTCTCTGTAACCCAATCGTCGATAATGTCCTGTAAACTCGAACTAGTTAAAAAATACTGTTGTCGAAGTCTTAACTCTTTACCATTTTCACTACTGTCATTTGGATAAAGCACCATTGAAATTTGTTCTGCCAAGTTCTTTTGCGCAACTGCATCTGAATAGCTGCCTTCATTGAATTCTCTTAAATTGAATTCATCTGTTGCTTCGGCTTTCCAAAGTCTCAATGTATTGACAATGTCATTTTTATAACCAGGAATAGGCACATCATAAGGAACAGCAAGTACATCCTGTGTATTAACCCAAGCTCTATGTGTCCTACCATGCTTATCGACATATGACTCAACATGCCCAAAGAACTTAACTCTCTTTGACTGTTCAGGTGCGCTTAGCTCCCAGGGATGCCCTTCTCGTAGCCAATTGTCCGGATGTTCAACTTGATAACCGTTTTCAATAGATTGATTGAACATGCCATATTCATAACGAATGCCATAACCAACAACCGGAAGTGCCAGACTGGCACAACTATCTAAAAAACACGCTGCAAGTCTTCCTAAACCTCCATTGCCCAAACCTGCATCATGCTCTGCACTACTTACACACTCTAACTCAGCACTATATTGCTCAAGCGCTTTTTTTACATCATCTTCCAGGTCTAAATTGAGTATTGCATTACCTAGTGCACGACCCATCAGAAACTCTAACGAGATATAAGCAGCCTTTCTTGTAGACTGTTTATCTCTTTGCTCGTTGGTTTTTCTACATTTAGCAACTAGACGGTCACGAATAGTTAAGGCTAAAGCATGATACAAGTAGAGCCGTGACTCGACATTCTTATCACGCCCTAGGGTGTAGTAAAAATGCCTGTTTAGATCTTCACTGACATTAGCTAATAAGGTTTCTACCTTTGCTGTATCAGGCAATTGTCCGTTTGAATTTTTACGACTCATAATCATTTCCTTCAAAATTAGCAGAAAAAACCCAGCTTGATTGAGCTGAAACATCTAATACTTTATCTATTTGGTTCAGCTTTGTTGCTGGCTCAGAAGTCATTTGCAGATGCCACTTTTTAGCTGTATCTGGCAATTTGACATTCAAAGAATGCGCACTAGCATTCAAGAGAAGTAATAACGAGGTATTTTTATTGTTATCGTCTAAACGACACATCAGAAATTGAGATGTCGGGTCATGCCACTTGATGGCATCCATGGGTAGAGCATGTTCATCAAGCCAATGTACTGAAAAGTCCTGATCTTCTTGATGTATAAAAAATGTATGTTTGAAAATTTGAAACTTATTTCTTAATTGAATTAACTTTGAAATGAAGTCAACTAATTTTGTACTTTCAAGACTCCCCCAATTTAACCAATTAATTTTATTATCTTGGCAATAGGCGTTGTTATTTCCTATCTGAGAATGGCAAAGCTCGGTACCTGCAGCAATCATTGGAACACCACAAGACATGAATAACGTGATAAGTGCATTTTTTTGCTGTTTTAATCGCAATGCATTTACTTCAACATCCTGAGTTTCTCCCTCAATACCGCAATTAAAGCTGTGATTTTCATTATGACCATCTTGGTTGTTCTCTCCGTTGGCAAGGTTATTTTTTACTTCATAACTCACCCAATCTCGAAGCGTGAAACCGTCGTGGCTTGTAATAAAATTGATTGAATTTAAAGGACCACGTAAATTATGCTCAAACAGATCATTCGAACCATGAATGCGTTTTGCCAAATCAGGTAACACATGTTGCTTTGCTTGCCAAAACTGACGAACTGTATCTCTGTATTTATCGTTCCATTCATGCCAAGGAGAAGGAAATGCGCCTAATTGATAACCGCCTGGCCCAATATCCCAGGGCTCAGCAATGAGTTTGCACTGGCTTAAAATAGGATCTTGATGAATTGCTTGGAAAAAAGCGTGGTTTTCATTAAAACCATCTTTTCCTCGACCAAGAATACTTGCAAGATCAAACCTAAAACCATCAACACCATAATACTCTACCCAATAGCGTAAACTATCTAATATAAGCTTCAGCGTATAGGGGTCATCAATATTAATCGTATTGCCACAGCCTGTATCATTAATGTAATCACAACTATCTGATAGCAATCTATAATAACCTGAGTTATTTAATCCCTTGAAAGATAAGGTTGGACCTTCTAAGCCAGCTTCGGCGGTATGATTAAAAACAACATCAATAATCACCTCTATTCCCGCTTTATGAAATATTTCAACCATTTGTTGAAACTCTTCAACACAATCATCAACAAGGTATTCTTTATGCGGAGTAAAGAAGTTAAGTGTGTTGTACCCCCAATAATTTTGTAAACCTTTGGTCGTTAAAAATTGCTCACTAATAAAGCTATGGACGGGAAGCAATTCAATTGCATTCACCCCCATATTTTTTAAATGTGTAATAAAATCATCATGTGCAAGCCCAAGGAATTTACCTCGCAATGGTGATGGTATTTTGTCATTTAGTTTCGTTGCACCTTTTACATGACACTCATAAATCACAGTTTCACCCCAAGCAATATTAGGCTTTATGCCCTCGTATTTTTTTAGAGTGCTTAACTTAGACTTAGGCATATCAAACGCATTATCGGCTTCATTGAAATGTCCAACTGGTAAATGGCAAAAATGTCGTTCACTCCAGTAAAAGTGACCATGGAGGTCTTTTGCATAAGGGTCTAAGAGCAACTTATTTTCATTATGCAATTGACCGGTTATTAAGTCATAACTGCCATTGACCCTGTAACCATAAATACAACAATCTGGTAAGCCTTCAACATTCACTGACCAAACACCGCCCTCATGTAAGAACATTGAAATACGTTCTATTTCAGCAAAACCAGTTTCGTCGAATATACAAAGTAGAACATCGTTCGCCTGCGGCGCATAAACGGCAAAATTAACTGAATTAACTAAATTGGAGGCGCCTAGGGGTGAACTTACTCCTTTACACGAGTTCAACATTTTCACCCCGTTACAAACTTCAAATATAAAGTAGAAAGAGGTGGAATTGTTATTTGAATGCTTTGATCGAATCCATGACTCGCTTCGTTTTGCGTCTCTATTAACTGTTGGCTATGCGCAACTGCACTAACGCCACTCCCCCACAAACTTTTATCATCAGTATTCAAAACGACTTGGTAGACCCCTTTTTCTGGCACACCCATTCTAAACTGGTGATGGACTTGTCCAGTAAAATGACAAATTACAACGAGATGCTCATTTCTGGTTTTTGAGAAACGAATAAAACTGAAAATACTTTGCTGATTATTATCGCTATCAATCCACCTAAAGCCATCAGGTGTTTGATCTAATTCATAAAGTGCTGGTGATGTTTTATAGATTTGATTTAATTTCTGTATCGTTTTGAAAATGCCATGGTGTGACTCAGAGTTTAATAATTGCCAATCTAGCCCTGAATTGTGATCCCATTCATTTCTTGGTGCCAGTTCAGCCCCCATAAAGAGAAGTTTTTTACCCGGATGAGCATACATAAAGCCATAATACGCTCTAAGATTAGCAAATTGCTGCCAATCGTCACCTGGCATTTTAGATAACAAAGAGCCTTTTCCATGAACCACTTCGTCATGGCTGAGAGGCAAAATATAATTTTCTGAATACGCGTAGGCCATTGAAAAAGTCATTTCATGATGATGATATTGCCTGTGAATTGGATCACGCTTCATATAATTTAGCGTATCGTTCATCCATCCCATATTCCATTTATAACCGAAACCTAGGCCATTGTTCTCAACAGTGTTTGTGACACCAGGCCAAGCTGTCGATTCTTCTGCGACCATCATTATGTCGTTTTGCCTTGCGTAAGTTCGAGTGTTTACTTTCTGTAATAGATGAATAGCATCAAAGTTTTCTCGCCCACCTAAATGATTAGGAACCCATTCATTCTCTTCTCTGCTGTAATCTAAATACAACATTGAGGCGACGGCATCGACGCGTAATCCATCTAATTGATATTGCTCCAACCAATAGACGGCGTTTGAAAGTAAATAAGACTGAACTTCAGGGCGGCTATAATTATAAATGTATGTATTCCAATCAGGATGGAACCCCTGACGTTTATCGGCATGCTCAAATAGATGAGTACCATCAAAACAATGCAAACCGTGAGGATCTGAAGGAAAATGACCTGGTACCCAGTCGAGTAAAACACCAAGACCTGATTTTTTACATGACTCAATGAAATAAGCAAAATCACCAACCGAACCAAAACGGCTTGAAGGAGAAAATAGACCGACTGGTTGATACCCCCACGAACCATCAAAAGGGTACTCACTGATTGGCATTAATTGAATATGAGTAAACCCTAGTTCTTTTACGTGACCCACAAGGTCATCTGCTAACTCACGATAGGTAAGGTAGCGCGAACCTTCATCCTCTCTTCTTTTCCAAGAACCTAAATGAACTTCATAAATACTAATTGCAGCATCAACCCTATTAAGGTTTTTTTTAACCTGACGGTTATCTAATGAAATTTGGGGAATTCCACTTTGGATTACTGAAGCTGTCCCAGGAGATTGTTGTGTTTTAAAAGCAAATGGATCAGACTTTTCAAACTGATTACCATGACAATCTGTAATAGCGTATTTGTAACATTGTTCCGTTTCAAGTTCAGGTAAAAACAGTTCCCAAATGCCACTTGCAGGGTGTTTGCGCATGAAGCTCTGACTAGCATTCCAGTGATTAAACTCACCGATAACAGACACTGACTGTGCATTTGGTGCCCAAACAGCAAACCTAACACCTGATAAACCTTGTTGTTCAACACAATGCGCACCTAATAAACGATAAGCATGCTCAAGTGTTCCCTCATTAAAAAGGTACATATCATCTTGGTTTAAAGAAGATTTAAACTGATACGGATCATAATATGTATAGTCGGAACCATCACTAAAAGTCGCTTTGATTCTATAAGGCGTGGAGAAAATCATTTTATTCAAAGTAAGAATAAATAACCCTGAATCATTGATATTTGAAAATTCAATAACTTCTGGAGAGGTAACTAACTGAACAGAATACGCACCTTGAATAAAAACTCTTATTTCAAGTTTCTGTTCAGAATTACAATGTAAACCTAAAAAAGAAAAAGGGTCACCAAATTTACCTTGTTGGAGTGCATTTATTTGCGCGTCATAAATAGTTCCTTTACGAGCTAAAGAATCAATCATTATCTTTCCTTAAATCAGTTAAATCATTTAGTAAACTCTGCTGTGAAGAAAACACATCTTCTATCGTAGTCAAAATCCGACGTCGCCAGTTTTGGTACTCTCTATCAGTACCTGGAATGTTAATGGGCAGAGTTTGTTTTGCTAAATCATCGAAGTTCAAACTAAAAAGCTTTGGTGGAGTTTGTATAAGTGTCTTTACTAGCTCATTGAATAATATGTTTACGTCACTTTCTAATGTAAGTTCAGACTTATTGAGCCAATTTAAAACTCGCTGTTTATCAATTTGCCTTTGGTCTTTTAAATTGCTTGCCTCATGATCTGAGCAAAGTGAAAGACTGACCTTTAGATCAATATCTTCACCAAACCACCAAGCTGCAAAAGGTGGTACATCATGGTTAGAAAGCATCAGCATACAATTATCTCTATAATCATTGCCGTGTTTGAATTCACCAATATGATTTTTTTCAAAGTAAAAAAGTGTGTTGCCAAAAATGCCACTTGACGCTAATGCGGAAGTAACCTCAGGAGGTACAACCCCTAAATCCTCCCCAACCAAGCAAGTATTATTTGAGTGAGATTCAATCTTTAAAATAGCCAGTAGGTGCTCGAATGGATAGTAGACATAGCAACCATTTTGCTGTTGATTAACTGTTAAACACCACCAAAGACGCCTGAGTGACATAACATGATCAATTCTTAAGGCGCCGAAATATTGCATATTCTCTTTAAATAGTTGCCTGAAGTATGCGAAGTTGTTATCAGCCATTTTTTTGGGATCAATGACAGGCAAGCCCCAATTCTGTCCTTGCTCTGCCCAAGGGTCAGGTGGAGCACCTATTTCAGCATTTAGAGCAAACACTGATTCATTTGTTAAGAATTCAAGACCATCTTTTGCACAACCGACCGCTAAATCATTGATCAAACCAGTTTGCATCCCCAGAGACAAGCAAAGCTTTTGACAATGATTTAGTTGCTCATGAGCAAGCCACTGCCAGAATTTTGCCCGTTCATCTTCTGCAAAAGCGCTTAGTAAATTGCTTTTAGTTTGACAAAAGCGGCGAAAGCTCCTTTGTGACTTCAAACTAGCATTTTGTTTGAATTGACGATAAAGCGACTTCAATAACTTATATTTTGTTCTGGATACCAGATCGTAATCAATGTATTGAGACTGCTTCTCAGACTGTAAGATTGATAAAGCCGATTTATGTTCATCTAATAATTGACTAAAAGTTGATTGCGCTAAGCAATCATTAACAGAAATATAAAGTGGATTGATCAATCCTCTATGACTTGGACTATAAGGGCTTGCTCTTTGAGGCTGATCTTCAAATAGCAGATGTAAAGGATTTAATAAAATAAAATCAATACCAAAACAGGCACTTTTTCTAATGAGCTGTTGTAAATCAGAAAAGTCGCCAAAGCCATAATTTGAAGATGACGTAAGAGTATAAAGCTGAACACTTATACCTAATTGCTTTTTTTCTGAAAAAGGAACTGCTTGTTGAGGTGTCACCCATAGCTCTGTGATAAACACTTCCTCTCTCAGAGTGACCTCTGCTGAGAAGTATCCTACAGGTAGGTGTTTAGAAATTGGTAATTTCAGCTCGATGTAACGTGTATCAGCATCAACATAATCACCACAGATTACAGCATTTTCCAAAGATAACTCAGCTCTGAAATCTATCTCTGGCACTTCCAGAGAAATAAGCCCTTTATCTTCACCGTCTCTGATCTTAATCTTTAAATATGGTTCAGATTCGTCCACAAGACTAACAGCAGGTACCAAATTATGCCATGGTTTGATATCTAGCTCGTAATTTAGTGCATTAATTGAATCGTTTGAATAAAAGTCTACATTACAAGCTTTAAGAGCTGCTTCTCTGACTTGATAAGAGAAATTAACCGTTTCACCCGTATATTTTGTAAACTCTGAACCTATTCCATATAAATAACAAAGCTGCTCAAATGGACTCATTCTGAATACCAACTTCCTTTATGGTAGACACTAAACTGTTTTCTGAACCAAAACCATTAGCTGTATAGCCATCAGCTTGATTATCGTTTTCCCAAACTTCACCATCTATGAGATATCTGAATTGGTATTGTTTGTTTGTAGGTAACCTGAACTTACTTTTAAATACTTGACGAGATTTTACGAACTTCATCTCAACAGGCTGCCAATCATTGAACTCTGCAACCAGTTCGATCTTATCCGCATTTTTAAACCCACACTCGAAAGTTATTTCAGCTTCTGATTTTGTCTTGAAAAATCGTTTATTTAGCATTGCCTTGCCTTATTACTAAAGAAATTACGCATCAAGTTCTTGCTTCTGAAATAAACTGCATTTCAGCTTTTAAGATTATTTGCCTATTAAATCAACTGAATGTTTATCTTATGTGACAACTCCAGTGTCATCAGCGCAAGAAAAAATGCGCAAGTTAAACAAATTCAACATAATGTTGAGCGGTATGAATGTGTGAGAGAGAATTTAAAATTAGACTAACTTTTAAACACTGTAAAGTGAATATTCTTAATAAGTAAGTAACTTTTACTCATAGCCATTCAGTTTACTGCTAAATTTAAAATCTTAATTTCAAAAAATGTCTTAATTATGGTAAAACTAAAGTCTGAAATAATACCTCCGCATGGGAATTGCTGGAACCAGCTGTTATGTTAAAAAAGCTTAAATTACAAGGACTGCTCATTCTCAGTGTGATCCTGTTAGGATTTATATTCAACTTGCTATTCACGAAGTCTCTAATTGATATAGTAAATGAAGATAAAATAAACATAACAAAACTAAGCTCATCATCAATTATTACTCCTTCTTCAGCTTGGTATAGACTCATATTGCCTTCTCAAGAGTTTATTGAATTAGAAGATAAAACTTATGTCCTCATGCGAAACAATGACAACTTGGTTGCAATCAAAGTTGAACACGCATTTCTAGAAAGTGTCTTATCGCCCTACGCCTTAATTTCGATACTTATTGCTATTATTGTAATCAGCAGCATTACACGAAATCAGAAACAACAACAAAGACAAAAAACGGCTTTAGAAGAAATCAATAAAGACATTAAAAACATACTTACGCGTTTTGAGATTGATGATAAAAGTTTAAATTATGGTTCCACTGTTACTCAAATTAGACATTCAATTAATTTAATTGGTGAGCAAGTCGGTGCAATTAAAAAACAAACAGACCACCATGTTTATCAAGACAAGCTGACACAACTAATCGATAGACACGCTTACATTGAGCATCTTGAAAAGCAACTAAAACTCGCAGAACAAAATAAACTTCGATGTGGTTTACTCTTTATTGATTTAGACGGCTTTAAGCAAGTAAATGACTCATTTGGGCATAGCTTTGGCGATGAAATTTTAATACAGGTTGCAAACCGATTAAAAGATATAGTCCGTCAATTTAAGATCCAAGATCTTCACCCTCAAAACGGCATTGATCAAAACCTATCACGACTTGGTGGTGATGAGTTTTCCGTCTTTGTTCCAGATATAAGAGATCCCGCGTTTTGCACTGAACTAGCTCAGGCAATCCTAACTGAAATAGAACGAGATTTTGTACTTGGCAACAAACTTGTAAAAATTGGTGCCAGTATTGGTATCGCTTCTTACCCTGAAAGCGCATCTCAACCTCAAGCATTATTACAAATGTCTGATGTTGCTATGTACAGAGCGAAAACTGATGGTCGAGGTATCTTCAGAGTTTATTCTCCAGAAATGGGGAATAAAATGCGTCGTTACCACTACCTACTTGAAGAGTTGAGGCTCGCTATAAGTTCAAATAGCTTTCATATGTCTTTTCAACCAATTGTTCATGTTGAAGATTGTGCGATCGATTATTTTGAAGCATTAATCAGATGGCAACACCCAATTGAAGGACTTATTCCACCTTCTGAATTTATACCTATTGCAGAAGAGTCTAATCTGATCTTAGAGTTGGGAGATTGGATTTTGCTTGAATCATGTAGACAAATGTCAGCTTGGCACAACGCAGGCATGAAAAAAGTAAAAATATCAGTCAATGTATCTGGTATTCAGCTCAAGCATAGGGACATTTATAACTGGGTAATGGATTCACTTAACAAAACAGGGCTCCCTGCTAGTTCTTTGATGCTTGAAATTACAGAATCAACACTCATAACTGCCAGTGAAGACATCATTCAACAATTAGACTCTTGTCGTAAGGCCGGTGTGAGCGTTGCTATTGATGACTTTGGTACTGGTTTTAGCTCATTAAGTACACTCGCAGATTTACCTATTGATGTTATAAAAATCGATAAGCTTTTTATTACCCAAGCAAACGAAAATCCAAAATATTTGAAAATCTTAAATTCAATCAGTGAACTAGGCCACCAGCTTGGGTTAAAAATTGTAGCCGAAGGTGTAGAGCAAATAGACCAATTTGAGCTTGTAAAAAACTTAGGGATCCGTTGCGTTCAAGGTTATTTAGTTAGCAGACCAGAAACATCTTATAACGTTGGCTCTAAAGTTTTAACAGGCAACGTAAATCATATTGCAACGACTGGTACTAGCGTTTGGTTGCCAGAGGTACAAAAAAACTAAATTGCATAAAAAGTATGCATTTAAATATATATTTCCTTACTGCATGAAAATTAGTTTCAGTGTTTTTAAATAGCTAGCGTTTGAATTTCGTTTCAAGAATGACAGAAGAGTTTGTCCGTTCTACCCCATCCAAGTCTCCAATATCATCGAGTATGCTACTAAGTTGCTGTAAGCTTTGTGCTTCCACAATGGCTATCATGTCGTATTCACCACTTATTGCATATAATGCGGTTACGTTACTATGATGCTTTAAGGCAACCGTTGTTTGAGTAGTTAGCTTCTGCTTTACCTTAACAGAAACATGTGCAGAAACGAGTCCTTCTAAATACTCTTCTCCAAATTCAACACTATAACCTTTAATTATTCCCGCTTGCTCTAGTTTTAGAAGCCTATTCTGGACTGTTGAACGAGACTGATCGAGCATTCGTGCTAAATCTGAAATGCTCGTTCTGGCATTAGCTCTTAACAGTGCTATCAACTTTTCATCTTGTATTTTTATCATAATGACCATTAAGTTGGTTATATTGACAAAATTATCTATCAATTTGAAAAATATTGCACTGCAAATTTCACTATATCAGAGTGATAATTATGAAAACTATCAAGCGATAGTAAAAAACAATTATTAAACACAAGTTTTAGAGGCAGTATTATGCAAGTAAACCGCGAACTTTTTGACCACGTCATGGTGCCAAACTATAACCCTTCAGAAGTTATCCCTGTTAAAGGTAAAGGATCACGAGTGTGGGACCAAAAAGGTGATGAGTACATCGATTTCGCAGGTGGCATCGCCGTAAACTGCTTAGGTCACAGTCACCCTAATCTTGTAAATGCGTTAAAAGAGCAAGGCGAAAAAATTTGGCATTTATCAAATGTAATGACCAATGAACCTGCGCTTAGACTTGCTAAAAAAATCACTGATGCAACATTCGCTGATAAAGTTTATTTTGCAAACTCAGGCGCAGAAGCTAACGAAGCTGCACTTAAACTTGCTCGCCGCTTTGCACTTGATAATTACGGTGAGCACAAATCTAAAATTATTGCTTTTAACAAAGGCTTCCACGGTCGTACTTTTTTCACTGTTACTGTAGGTGGTCAGGCAGCTTATTCTGACGGTTTTGGCCCTAAACCTGCTGATATTGTTCACTGTGATTACAACGATTTAGAAACATTAAAGTCACTAATAGATGACAACACATGTGCAGTTATGATGGAACCGCTTCAAGGTGAAGGTGGTATCATCTCTCCGACGCAAGAATTTGCTGAAGGTGTAAGAGCATTGTGTGATCAGCACAATGCATTACTAATTTTCGATGAAGTGCAAACTGGCGTAGGGCGTACAGGTCATTTATATGCATATCAGGGTTTAAATGTGACACCTGATATTTTAACAACTGCAAAAGCACTTGGCGGTGGTTTTCCAATTGGTGCAATGATCACAACAACTGATATTGCTAAGCACCTTAAGATTGGTACTCATGGTTCTACATATGGCGGTAACCCGTTAGCTTGTGCTGTTGCTGAAGCGGCTTTTAATACAGTAAATACTGAATCTGTCCTTACTGGCGTGCAGCAAAAAGAAGCCATGTTCCGTGAACTACTAGAAGCCATCAACACAAAATACAATGTATTCAGTGAAATCCGCGGTAAAGGTCTACTTTTAGGTGCTGTTCTAAATGAACAGTTTGAAGGTCGTGCACGTGACTTCCTAGTTGCAAGTATGAAACATGGACTAATGACACTTGTAGCTGGTACAAATGTAGTTCGTTTCACACCATCACTTGTGATTGAAGAAGACGATATTAAAGCGGGTCTTGCTCGTTTTGAGCTTGCAGTTGCAGATGTTGTAAACGGCTAAAATAGGATTGGGGTCTAGTGGCCCCTCACTTTAATATGCAAATCTTAAGACCAATAAAAAACACTGACTTTGCAGCTTTAAAGCAAATCGCAATAGAGTCTGGTCATGGCTTCACGTCTTTACCTGTTGATGACAACTTACTACAAGACAAAATTTCACGTTCTGAAAATAGTTTCTCAAAACAAGTTGAGACACCTTTTGATGAAGGTTATTTGTTTGTATTAGAAGATACAAAGACTAATGAAATTGTTGGCACAACAGCGATTGAAGCAGCGGTTGGAACACAGGTCCCTCTTTACCACTATCATCTAGGTAAAACGGTTCACCATTCAAGTACATTAAACGTGTATAACACTGTTGAAATATTGAGTATGTGTAATGACTACACGGGTCGCTCTGAAATCTGTACTTTATTTTTACGTGAACAATATCGCAAAGGTCTTGCAGGTCGATTTTTAAGTCGTATACGTTTTGCTTTTATGGCAGACCAAAGCCGTCGCTTTAGCGATACTGTGATTGCAGAAATGCGTGGAGTAAGTGATGCACAAGGCCACTCGCCATTTTGGCAATGGCTACAAGAGCACTTTTTTTCCATTGAATTTCCTCAAGCAGACCATTTAGTCGGTTTAGGTGATAAGGTATTTATTAGTGAACTAATGCCTAAGTATCCTATCTATGCGAACTTACTAAGTCCCGAAGCACAAGCCGTTATTGGTCATGTTCATGAGAAAACTAAACCTGCACTTAGACTCCTTCAAAAAGAGGGGTTTGAACATAGAGGCTATGTTGATCTGTTTGACGCAGGTCCAACAATAGAGGCGAGACTAGAAAATATAAGAACTGTACAAGAATCTTATATTGTGTCCGTTGAGATTGTTGACTCTATTAACTGTGGGCAGACTTACGCAATTTCGAACCAAAAGCTCAATGATTTTAGAGCTGTATTTACTGATAACGTACTGTTTGATGAAAAAGCTGAAATTCTAAAAATCAATCGTAAAGAGGCTCAAGCTCTTAACCTAGAAAATGCCGATACAGTAAGAATTTTCGCACTATAGAACGTCATCTTTTTAATCAATTTGTTACTAGATTATGTGTCGTGCTTAATCGATACATAAACTAAGCGGTTAAGCCGTTAAACTAAGGAACCATTATGCACAACAATGTTGATACACTATTTGATAACCTGTGGTCTAACTATTTAGAAGTTACACCTTCAGCAATTAAAGTTCATGAACTTCTGGGTTCTACACAACAATCTGACGTTATCAACGATCATATTGCACTGCGAACTTTTAATTTAGAGAAAGTGGGTTTAGAAAAACTTGCGGCGCACTTCCTTGCTGTAGGTTATAAAGAGTGTGGCGAGTACCATTTCGAAGCAAAAAAACTATATGCAAAACACTTCGAACATACTGATCCAACTAAACCTAAAGTATTCATCTCTGAATTACTTGTTGAAAAATGCTCTGAGTCTTTACAAAAGATAGTTAAAGATATGGTAGAGCAAATAGATGAAGCAGCAGTAACTGCGGATAATTTCTTATACTCTGGTACTCACTGGCAAGTAAGCAATGAAACATACAAAGCCCTACTTGAAGAGAGTGAATATGCGGCCTGGATGTCAGCATGGGGTTATAGAGCAAATCACTTCACAGTTAGTATTAATCACTTAGCAAACTTTGAAACTATCGAAGCTGTAAATGCATCTTTGAAAGATGCAGGTTTTGAATTAAATGCATCAGGTGGCGAAATCAAAGGTTCACCCGAAGTTCTTTTAGAGCAATCTTCTACTTTGGCTGATCACGCTAAGGTTCTTTTCTCTGATGGTGAATTTGCAATTCCAAGTTGTTTCTACGAATTTGCACTTCGTTACAACAAGCCTGACGGTGAGATTTATACTGGGTTTGTTGCCGCTTCTGCTGACAAAATTTTTGAAAGTACTAACGCACGATAGTCAGTTTACTGCGTTAAGTTTATCGGGAACTTAATAATGAATTGAGTTCCCTTACCCAAAATACTAGAACAATTTATGGTGCCATTTAACTGATGTGAAACAATGTTATAAACCAAATGCATTCCTAATCCACTACCACCATTTTCTCTATTAGTTGTAAAAAATGGTTCAAAAATACAACTCAACACTTCACTCGTCATGCCTTTTCCATTGTCAGATATTAAAATGGTAATTTCTTTATCTGATTTAGATAATAAGATACTTACCTCTCCAGACTCATGCTTTCCAAAAGCATGTACTAAGGCATTTTCAATAATATTCGTTATGACTTGCGCTATCGCTCCAGGACTGCAAAGTATATTGATTTCCTCATGATGAGATTCAAAGCTAACTTTGTGAGAGGTATTGTTTATTCTTGGTTGCAATGTTCGAATGACATCGCTTAGGTATGTATTTAGCTCAATTTTACGTAATAACTCTGAGGACTGGTCAACAGAGACTTGTTTAAAGCTAGCAACTAACTCAGCTGTCCTTTGCAAATTACTTTTTAAAATAAAGCACCCTTCTTTAAGGTCAGCAATGATTTTAACTAAGTCTTGTTTTGATAACTGACATGATTGAAGTTTACTCTCAAGGTATTTGAGTTCATCATCAACAAAAGAGGAGGCTGTTATACTCACACCGACTGGAGTATTAATTTCATGGGCAATACCTGCAACCAGCCGGCCTAAAGACGCATGCTTCTCCTGTTCAATCAATTTGTTCTGAATTGCTTGAAGTTCTGACAACGCTTTCAAAGCTTCTTTGGTTTTCTTGTTAAGCTCATCTGTGCGCGTTTCTACTTTACGTTCTAATTCAGTGTTGAGTTTATCTAATTCATTCTGTGTATTTTGGAGCGCTGCATTTGCTTGGTTAATTTCAGCAATATGCGTGTTTACCTGCAAGTAAACAGCATTTAGTTCAGTTATTATTGGCGTGAATTCATTTTGCTCATCATAAACTATTTTTTGAACTGTCACCTTATCTTGAGCTGTGTGTTTAATTGACCCCTTAATTTGGCTAAGAACTAAATCGAATGGTTTGAACAGGTGTTTCATTATAAAAATGATTAAAATAATAAAAGTAACACCAATAATAGCCCCCCCAAATAAGGTGACTTGAGATACCGCTCTGACTTCTTTGTCTATGTCTTTATGAGGACTAAAAAAGCCCAATATAAAGCCGCTGGTTGTTTCAAGAAAGTACAAGTCATATAACTTACCATTGAGAGTTAAATTTTTGGATGTATTGAACCGAGTAACTGATGAACTATTGTACAATGATGAAACCCATTTTTCTTTTGGGGTTGTCTGCATCACTAAGTCAGTTTGTAACGGAAAGCTGATAATTTTATTTGACGCTTTATGGATTAATATTGGCGATGAGTTTTCGGTAATCTTTACTGTTTCTAAAAATGCAGTAAGCGATGACAATGACCAATCTACCGTTGCCATGCCGATCATATCACCACTATCTAAAATAATTGGAGCATCAACCGTCATCATAGGCGCTAAACTACCCGCTTCATCAATATAAGGATGTGTCCAGATAATTGGTTGTAAATTTTTTGCAGCTTGCTTTCCTAATTGATACCACTCTTGATTGTGGTAGTCGTATTCAGCATTACTTAAATCCCAACTAAATTTGATTTCTTTGTTATCACGATATACATAAGGTCCAAAGTAGTCACTATCAACAAAGACCACACTAGGTTCAAACCACACTCCCCCACCTAATGCAAGATCAAAGAAAGTAAAGTGTTGTTTCAAAATAGAGCTGAATTTAAGCTTTAAATCATCCTTTTCAAAATTAACTTTTTGATGTTGAAGGTAAAGGGATTGCCCATGTTGTGCTAGGTTATATGCGCTCTGTTCCATCAGAAGGATAGTATGATCAATTTTATTTGCGCTAGATTTAAATGTTTGGATGATTTCTTGTTCTTTTACCTCTGAAAGCGCACGACTGTAATAAACATTACTAAATAATACGATTGACGAATATGCCAATATTTCGAAAACTACCACAAACAGTAAGATACGTGTTTTGATATTTAAATTAGGCATATTCACTAAAAAAGGTTGATGTTGCTTTAAGCATATATCAAAGTGAAGAATGCGCTATAATTTAGTGAAATTATTGTACAATTTGCAACTTTTGTTTTTCTACCGAAAAAGTAAAAAAATCTTCTGCCAGAATTAAATTGCCCGAATAATAGTGTTTAGCTTCTCGCCTTACGCTTTCAAGCCCATGCTCCCCATGATATCGGACACTAAAATGCGTTAAAACTAAAGTTGGGATTTGCTGAAGCTGTGCAAATTCAGACACTCTTTTCGCATCTGAATGGCCTGTGTGAAAACCTATCTTGTGAAGGTCAGTATGTGTAAACGTTGACTCATGTACTAACACATCAATGTCAGAACACCATGGGGAAAGAAGCGTTGGCTTTTCGTTATCACCACAAACGATAACACGTCGGGTTTGCCAGCTTTGAAATGTGTAGTCTTTACTTAGAAGTAGCTGTGTACCCAATAAAACATCTTCCCCTTTTTGTAATTTATTATAATGAGGACCGCTTTTGATACCGTCTCTTGTTAGCTTTTCAATTTTAAGTTTTTTTGGGATAAGCTTTTCAGAAATCTTAAAACCAAAGCTGGACACTCTATGCTTCAGAGGGATAACTTCAATATTACAAAAATTGAAATCAGATGATTCTTTTATTTCACAAATATCATGCGTTATTAAATCAAAGGATAGTTTGGTATCAGACATATTAAAAGTTGCGTGCAACCATGCAATTACTTCTTTAGGTGCGATGAGATGAACTGGAGATTTTTTTCCATTCATCGCCATAGAAGACAATAACCCAGGCAAACCATAGCAATGATCTCCATGAACATGACTAATACAGATAACATCTAAATGAAAAAAAGACAGAGAAGACTTTTGTAGTTGATGCTGTGTTGCCTCGCCACAATCAACCATAACCCATGATTTTGTTTTATCGAATGAAATTGCTGAGGAGGATGTATTTCTAGTTTGACTAGGTACACCTGATGAAGTGCCAAGAAAGTGAATGTGCATATTAAAGACGGTTAACGTTTAGTTGAGTCTATATTGCCAAATTGTCAGGTTTTCGTCATGGTGTTTGTCCTGTTTTTACTGTGAATTAACGGTAAAAAAATGATTTCAAATTAAAAAAGTGGTAGGTTATGCGGCAATTTTGGTATTGAGTATTTTTCATTATGTCGAACGCAGTTGAGACAAAGCCTGAAAATCAACAATCAACAGAACAAAAACCACAGGGTTTGTTTAATCGCTTTTTAGCAACTGTTGAATTTTTAGGTAATTTGTTACCCCACCCTATCACGCTATTTGCTATGTTTTGTATTGCCATTGTTATTTTCAGTGGTATAGCAGATTGGTTTGGCTTAAGCGCCATTGACCCTCGCCCTGAAGGCGCTAAAGGACGTGATCCTGATGGGGTCATCGAAGTAGTCAGCCTGTTAAGTGCTGAAGGTCTTCAACGTATCGTTACTGGCCTGGTAACTAACTTCACAGGCTTCGCGCCATTAGGCACTGTGTTGGTTGCACTTCTGGGTGTAAGTGTTGCAGAGCACTCAGGTATGCTATCAGCTGCGATGCGCGGTATGGTGATGGGTGCATCAAAACGCCTAGTTACTTTCATGGTTGTGTTCGCTGCAATCTTGTCAAATACTGCATCTGAATTAGGTTATGTTGTTTTAATTCCGCTTGCTGCAATGATTTTCCATAGCTTGGGTCGTCACCCGCTTGCAGGTCTAGCTGCCGCGTTTGCTGGGGTTTCAGGTGGCTATAGTGCAAACCTTTTGCTTGGCACAATCGATCCGTTACTTGCAGGTATTACAACGCCTGCTGCACAGATGATAGACCCAACTTATGAAGTCGGCCCTGAAGCAAACTGGTACTTCATGATGATTTCAGTTTTCCTAATTGCCACTGTTGGTACATTGGTTACAGAAAAGATTGTTGAACCGCGCCTTGGTAAATACAACCCTGACGAAGCAAGCATCGATTTAAGTGAAAACAATATTGAAAAATTAAGCGCGAAAGAAAAGTCTGGTTTGAAATGGGCTGGTGTATCTCTTCTTGTTGTGTCTGCGCTTCTTGCATTAACCATCGTACCTGAAAATGGTATTTTACGTCACCCTGAAACTGGTGAAGTTGCTGGCTCTCCATTCCTAAAAGGTATCGTAGTATTCATCTTTGTTACCTTTGCAATCCCTGGCTTCGTATATGGCCGTGTTGTTGGTACCATGAAGAATGACCGCGACGTCATTGATGCCATGAGTAAGTCAATGAGCTCTATGGGTATGTACATTGTACTTGTATTCTTTGCGGCTCAATTCGTTGCTTTCTTTAAGTGGACTAACCTTGGTACTATTTTAGCAATTAACGGCGCGGCACTGCTTCAAGCGCTAAACCTAACTGGCCCTGAAGTATTTGTATTGTTTATCTTTATGTGTGCATTAGTCAACTTAAGCTTAGGCTCGTCTTCAGCTCAATGGGCTGTGACTGCACCTATCTTCGTACCAATGTTAATGCTAATTGGTTATGCGCCAGAAACTATTCAAGCTGCATATCGTATTGGTGACTCAGTGACTAACCTGATCACACCTATGATGAGTTACTTTGGCCTAATACTCGCAGTTGCGACTAAATACAAAAAAGATATGGGTATAGGTACGCTAGTAGCAACTATGCTTCCGTACAGTATGTTCTTCTTTGTTGGTTGGGTTGCTCTGTTTTATATTTGGGTGTTCGGTTTTGGTCTACCTGTAGGCCCTAACTCGCCGATTTATTACACGCCTTAGTCGATAACTAAATCACAAGTTTATATTACTAAACGGCAACTGAGGTTGCCGTTTTAGTTTGTAAAGTGAAGTAATTTCTTGATTAAACAGATTATCTCACCTAAGTTTTTCAAGTATCATTTAACTGAAAGGACACTGCTATCGAAAAACTCTAACTATCTAGGTGAAGTATGTATACTCTGTTTTACTACCCTTGTAATGCCAGTCTTGCCCCTCATTTTGTTTTAAAAGCAATTAATGCCCCCTATCAACTCGAGCTTGTGGATAGAAAAAAGCTTGCCCAAAAGTCTGCCCAATATTTATCAATTAACCCAACAGGACGGATCCCAACTTTGGTTGATGATGAATTTATTCTATTTGAAAGCGCAGCAATTTGCTTATACCTTGCAGAAAAACATCCTGAAGCCGCACTTATTCCTGCAGATATAAAACAGAAGGCTATTTTCAATCAGTGGTTGATGTATTTAACTAGTACACTGCAGACTGAACTGATGACTTACTTTTATCCAGAAAGGCACACACAAAACGCATTAATTTACGATGACATTGTTAGAACACAGCAAACAAGATTAAAAGATGTATTACAGATCATTGATAAACAACTCAACGACAATACCTATTTAGTTGGTGAATCAATTACTGTCTGTGATTACATTTTATTTATGCTATGCATTTGGGCCGACGAAATTCAACATCCTCCATTAAGCTTTAATAATCTAAATAGATATTTAAAAACCATGGCAAGAGATGATGCAATACAACAAGCCTGCAAAATTGAAGAGATAAGCCTCGCTGCATATGCTATTTAATCATTGAAGAGAAAACTAAAAAAGGTTGCACTTGGCAACCTTTTGAATATTTTACTTAAAAAGAATTTATTTACTCAACTTTAAAGACTTACCTTTAATCTGCTTTCTTACATTCGCGATACGTGCTCTGTTTTTCGCTCTCGCTTCACCACTTGCCTGATTACTAGGGCGGTTAGTTTTTGGCTTTCTACGTTGATGTGAAGGTTTTTTAGTTAAGTTTTTAATCAGACTTTCACGGCTACTTACTTCATAGCCAGGTAAATAATAGCGCTTAATTTGCTGCCCAATTAATTCTTCAATATGCAGTAATACTTGCTCTTCTTCACGTGCAACGAATGAAATTGCTTGACCCTGCTGACCAGCACGACCTGTTCTTCCAATACGGTGAACGTAATCTTCTGCAAGATAAGGTAGATCATAGTTAACAACGCGAGGCAAACCTTCGATATCAATTCCGCGCGCCGCAACTTCAGTGGCAACTAATACGCGAACCTTGCCTTCTTTGAACTCACGTAAAGCCCGACGTCTAGCACCTTGCTTTTTATCGCCATGACACACAGTGGCAGGAATACCATCAAGGTTTAGCTCTTTAACAATATCGTCAGCAACATCTTTCATGTTCACAAACACAAGAACTTGTTGCCAATTCTTCTTACCAATCAACTCAGAAAGCAGCTCTTGTTTTCTACCTTGCTCAACGGGATAAACAATATGCCTTACCGTTTCTGCTGTCGTGTTTTCAGGTGTAACTTGAACAAATTTAGGGTGTTTTAAAACTTGACGGGCAAACTGTTTCATTGCCGTCGGGAAGGTTGCTGAGAAGAACAGTTGTTGTTTTTCTTCATGACATAGCTCTATTACTTTTTGGATGTCTGTAATAAAGCCCATATCGAGTAATCTGTCTGCTTCATCTAACACTAAATGCTTTACCTGAGACAGGTTTACACTGCCCAAACGTAAGTGATCAAGAAGCCTACCTGGTGTTGCAACCAATATATCGCAGCCAGCGTTCAATTGTTCTTCTTGACCAGCAGTATTCACACCACCAAATAAAGCAACCACATTAAGGTCAGTATACTTAGCAAATTGTTTGCAGTTATTTGCAATTTGTTCTGCTAACTCACGGGTTGGCGCTATGATCAAAGCTCTAGGATGTTGCTCAGCATATTCAAAAATGTTCTGTATGATTGGCAAACTAAAAGCGGCTGTTTTACCTGTACCAGTTTGAGCAGTAGCCAGTACATCATGCCCTTTTCTTACAACAGGGATAGCTGCTTGCTGAATTGGTGTAAGGGTGTGAAATTCTAATTCGTCTAGTGCTTGCAGAATAAGCGGAGAAAAACTAAAAGATTTGAAATTCATAACATAAACCTGCGGCCAATCATTAAAAGGCCGCAGATTATACGTCAATTAATGAGTTCTAACAAAGAATAATTGACTCAGAGTCTAGTAAACTTGGTACGTTTCCAACGTAACTACCAGTTGCTAGTTCAGAAATTAATTGCAAGCCTTGCTGTTGTTGGGGTGTACTTAATGGTACATAAGGCAATCTGAAAACTGGTTTTACAGCACCAGTCATCATAAGCGCAGTGTTTATTGCAATCGGGTTAGGTTCGCAGAATAACCAAGATATCAGCGGCTGTAGTGACTGGTTCAGGTCGTCATTACGTTCGTTCATCAAACTTTTAAACAGCTTTGGCACAATATTAGAGGTGACTGAAATGACACCGTGCGCACCATGTAAATGTCTTGCATCGTGTGCTTCATCATCATTACCTGACCAGCATGCGATACCTTGTTTTTCATAATGAGCAATACGCTCATTGCCCGCGCACTCTTTAACACCAATAAAATTTTTATGCTTCGAAAGAGGCTCAATGATATCTGGCGTTAAGTCCTGCCCCGTTCTTCCAGGCACGTTGTAAATAAATGCAGGGCCAATCTCGAGGACTTTTTCGAAGTGTTTAACAACACCTTCAATTGATGTGCGACCATAGTAAGGGTTTATCTGTAATGCGGCATCCATTCCCGTCGC
Source organism: Pseudoalteromonas phenolica (assembly GCF_001444405.1). Lineage (NCBI taxonomy): Bacteria > Pseudomonadati > Pseudomonadota > Gammaproteobacteria > Alteromonadales > Pseudoalteromonadaceae > Pseudoalteromonas > Pseudoalteromonas phenolica. Next base: position 916,719 of record NZ_CP013188.1, on the reverse strand, counting down.
AAAACCATACTCTGTTGCTTTAACAGCTTCACGGGTATTATTACTTCCCGTATTACCGATAACTAAAATTTGTTGCTTGTACTTACTTACGGTGTGCGCAATTAACATTAGGTGCTCTTCCCAATTCATTAATTGCCCTTCACCGGTCGTACCACCAACGATAATACCATCAACACCCGCATCAATTTGTAGCTCAACTAATGTGTCATAAGTAGCTAAATCAATCTCTCCAGTTTCTAGATAAGGAGTTTTTATCGCGGTGATCAAGCTTGCTTGTTGTAATTTTTCGTTAATCTGCATCTTTACAAGTATTCTTATTCCAAGTGCCAATATTCTTACATAAAACAATAGCAGTTCCGAGCTTTCTTTAGACTGAATGACTTGTAAATTGGTTGTATTACTGATTAAATACAAACACTGTATATTTAACCAGTATAAATATGAGTTTACTTAATCACTTTAATGAAAGTTTCTATCAAACTATTGAATTATGTCAGTCTGCAAGAGTCAATGAAGACATTTTATTTGCGTGGCAAGAGTCAGGTTTGTTCCCTGCAAGTAGTTTTGTTATTGAAAATAAACTTCAAATAAATTCTTACTTAGGGATCACAGAGCATAAAGAGCAGATTGAGTATTACCCTAGGGGATATCTAACTTGGGCTCAAACACTTATTAAACATAAAATAGAGTCTTCAACACAGGCATTCATGTATTTTGGGAATATGTATCAGCAGTCCCTAACTCAGTTAGTTCATGGCTTACCTGAAACTATAATCACGTCATTCACGGAAGATCTTGAAGAATCTATTCAAACGAGTTGGCAATATTTTTTAGTAGGTAAATATGGCGCTATCTGTTTAACAGGAAAGATAGATGAAATTGTTGCTATAGATTTATTTAAGTATGTAATTTCTTTTTTAACTGAGGATTTTAGCTTAGATATTCTCGACAAAGAGACACGAAAAATACTTCATATTGCACTTAGGCAACTTAATAACTCAGTTGCACTAGAGCATCCGCTACTACCAAAACAGCTTATTCGACAGCGTTTTATAGAACGTTTAATTAAGCAATATGATTTATCTGTAAAGTGAGCTCACGACTCTAAGTGAGCTCTCATAATTTCAAATGCCTTTAATACTCTTAATTTGTCTTCGCAAAGACCGTCATACCAAGCATCAAAGCTCTCATCGTCTTGCTCAGCAAGTACTACATATTCAGCTAATAACTCTATGATGTCACTATGCGAGCAGCTTAATTGATCAAGCTGTTTGTTAATACCACTGTGATCTTTGTTTTTTAATGAATCAATCACTGTATTGTCCAAATGGTTATTTTGCTCTTCCATTGTTGCTACCTTTAGAAACTTACATTCTATTTATATCAGGCCTGCAACGAATAGCTAGACACAAATGGTTTGATTGAACAACAAAGCAGCAAATACGATAAATTTTTAGAAAACCTATTTGCAAATGGTTTTCATTTAGAATAGGATTGCTACATTATAACAAAACACAAGAGCATTTTATGAAACCTAATATTCACCCTGATTACGAACAAGTGGCATTTCACGATACTTCAATCGATAAATACTTTATCGTTGGTTCTACAATCAAGTCTGATAGAACAGTAGAGATTGAAGGTGTGACATACCCATATGTACCAATCGATGTGTCAAGTGAATCTCACCCTTTCTATACTGGAAAACAAAAGATTACAGCTTCTGATGGCCGTGTTGCACAATTCAACCGCCGCTTCAAAAATCTTGCAAGCAAATAATAAAAGGAAAATTTATGAAAGTACTAAGTTCTTTAAAAAGCGCCAAGAGTCGCCCTGGTTGCCAAGTGGTAAAAAGACGCGGCCGAGTTTTTGTGATTTGTAAATCTAACCCTAGATTTAAAGCCGTCCAAGGCATGAAGAAAAAGAAAAAATAAAAAAGCGGCATTTATGCCGCTTTCTTCTATCCAAATAATAGCTCCCAAACACTAGGTGGCTCGTGTAGTTCATGATATTTCTCTCGAAGTACATCAACTTTTTTTAATTTTGCCTTAGCTTTAGTAATTTCACCCCTCTCTACAAAGCGCTTTGATTCTTGTAATACAGTGATGACCTTATCTAATCCCTCGATTGATTGCTCTTTTAAATCAGCTTTGAAATTAGCCTTTTTACTTTTTTGAATCAAAATAATCATTTCATCGATGTGAATGATTATTTCTTTACCGTCAGTTGAACGAACTGCCTTTTTGTAAGCATGGCCTATGTTTTTCATTGTTACAGATAAATCGCTTGTCTGTGCAGAAGAACTAAAACTGAACATATTGACTGAGAAAAGCAATAAAACTAAATACTTCATATAAACTCCGAGTAATCGAAAACACATTATAAGTTTTCTAAAAAAATAAAAAAGCGGTTTGTAAAGCCCCTTTACATGAACAAATAAGTTGCAACTAAAACTAAACACACACCCATTACTTGTTTGCTAGACAGGGTTTCTTGGTAATATACACGACCAATAATGACAGCGAGTACAATGCCAATTCCGCGTTTAATTGCCTCTACAACACCGGGGTTTAGATATTCAAGTGCAGCAAATTGAAGAAATACAGCACCAAAAAACATCATTACTGCAATAAGCCACCACTTAAAGTTTTTAAGCAAAACCCGCCATTGAGAGTCAACTCTCAAACTAATAGACAAAACAGCAATTATGGTTGATGTCAGAAACATGCCATGGAACGAACTTGAGCCATAGGTTAATGCTTGTTTATCGAAAACAATACAGATACCCCATGCAAACGCAGTGAGTAATGCATATGAGCTTGATTTTTCACGCGTGTTAATTGAAGTGCCTGCAAGGAGCATGGTCGCAAATACGACTAACACAATGCCTAACCACTCAAATTTAGAAAGAAGTTCATCTAAAAAAAGTAAAGAGAACACTGCTGAAATAAATGGCGTACAGGCAGTGATAGATAACACAATTGCAAGTTTGCCTTTTGAGATAGCTAACATAAAACAAACACTGCCTATTGCTGCGAGTACACCACTTATTGTTGCAGGAATATAATAAGAAGTACTTGGCAGATGAAACCCTTGAATCCCCCACAAGAAGAAAAACAATGGTAAAACACTTATACTCATCGCAAGCGACAAAAACTTTGGGCTGACTTGCTGGGCTAGCTCTTTTCTTGCAATATCAAATAAAGACCAGCAAAGCGAACTTAGTAAAGAAAAAATCATATCCTATTTAGAACTTCTGAAAACTTATTTTGCATGAATTGCGTTATTTTTTTATGTTCAGGTTTCCAGCCATTTAAAAAACGATAGAAATCAGCCCACACTATAGGCCATAGAGTACGCCATTCACGCTCTAAAAGTTCATACTCTTTTATGCTCATGGTATTACTCAGTGCCTTACTTAAACTTTCAAAATATAAATTAAGTATAGATGATTCATATTTTGCACACGTATCACCATTAAACACACTTGTCATAAACAACATGACATCTTGTAAACCAATACCAGAACCGACATATTGGTAATCATAGCCAAGTACATTGTAATTATTGTCAAATGCGTAGTTTGCTAACTTAGAATCACCATGTATTAAAGTTTGATATTTAGCCTTATAAAGTGAATCTGCAAGATAGCTTGCACAACGTTTCAATTCAACGCTCCCCATTCTCTTATATTCATCAGGCCTTGTTTCAAGATGCCAATATCCACCTATTGGAAATCGTTCTGAGCCGATGAGGTTAAGTCCTTTCGCATGAAATTGAGCTAGCCAATCAATGACTGCATAGACATGTTCAAATTTATAATCATCTATATTTTGAAAACCCTTTGATTCAAAATCTTCTAAGATCAAAATATTTAAAACATCTATGCGCTTTGCAAAGTAGCATCGTGGTCTTACATTCTCGTAAGCTAATTTGCATATTGGATTATTGTAGAAATTAAGTTCATTAAGATAAGACTTATCTTTTCTCTGTTTGGCAAAATCAGATTGTGAAATGACTTGGTGATTTATGCTTTCCGGAATTTCACTGAGTTTAACTATTACTGGCTGTGAATCAAAAAAACCTGATTGAATTTGACCACACCCACTCCAGAGTGAAATGGATAAATCTGTGAGCTTAAGCTCAGGTATGTGCTTTTCTAAATGACGTGTACTCAAAGAAATAACTTTATAGTTCTTGTTAAACTTTAATTTATTGTACGCGTCTAAAATAAAAACGCCCAGCAAAATGCTGGGCGTTGTTCTCCACGATTGTTAACTGGCCTGCTGAATATCAGTATTCAACGGACAATCATCAATAAGGTTTAAGTCGAAATCAAACTCATCAACTCGAATCGCTTTTTCACGCTTCTTGTTGTAATCAATTAACTTGGCATATTGTTCGCTAGTAATGACATTCGCGGCTAAAGCGTTATCTAATGTGTCAGCAAAACGAACACCCGATTTAACTTGTTTTGATCGAAGCGCTTTCTTAAGCACTTTGAGTAAATCTAGGCAAGCCATTTTTGCTTTATAAGCCTGCTCGTTAATATCGTGACCATCACCTGCTGTTGGTTTAACAAGTTTGGTGATTTGTGACTTAAATGTCGTGTCTTGTTGTGCGGCAGCCGCTAGTTCACGAATTAAGTTATCATCAATTTTTGCCATTCTGTGGCTAAATTGTAATGTTGCTACACGTAAGAACTTGCGAGCAAAACTTGCAGGGAAGTTATCTAAGAATTTATGTAATGCGTTTTCAGCATTTTGTAATGCCCAACGGGTCGCATAATGGAAATAAGGTGCAGCCTGTGCACGCTCTGACTCAGATACTTTCTGCTCGTAGTACTTAATAGAAGCCATAGCTGCATATAGGTAACTCATTACGTCACCAAGACGCGCTGATAACATTTCAGCTTGCTTTAACTTGCCGCCTAGTACCAATAATGAGAAATCAGCAAAAAGGGCTAAACGAGATGATAATTGCATAACCGCTTTCTCATATGGCCTAACTTCAGACAATGAACTCTGACTGCCAGCCATAAATGGCATTAAGCCTAATCCAAATGCACGTAAGCCGTTCGAAATACCGTAGCCTACTGTTTGACGGAATTTCTTGTTAAACTTCTTATCTGCGTCAGCTTCTTCACTATGAATTGCTTCAACCATTTCTTGAAGATGTGGGTGACAACGCATAACACCTTGACCAAAGATCATCAGGTTGCGAGTTAAAATGTTCGCACCTTCAACAGTGATTGCGATTGGCTGAGCCACATAACCACTAGCAAGTGTGTTTTGTGGACCATTTTGTATCGCTTTACCTGCTAGAATATCCATTGCAGAGTCGAGGACGTCACGACCTATTTCAGTCATATGATATTTCGCAATAGCAGTAACAACCGATGGTTTTAGACCCATGCCCAGACCTTCAGTAGTTAACACACGCATTGACTCTTGAAGATAAGTTTTACCTGCGATGTCAGCAAGCTTTTCTTGAATACCTTCAAATTGGCCAATTGATAGACCAAACTGCTCACGAACAGCGGCATATTCTGAAGCTGACTTAAGTGCTACCTGGCTTGTTGAAACACCTAAAGCTGGAAGCGAGATACCACGACCGGCACCAAGACAACTAACGAGCATCTGCCAGCCACGACCGATGTTTTTCTGACCGCCAATGATGAACTCCATTGGAATAAACACTTTATTGCCGCGCGTAGTACCATTATAGAAACGAATACCCATAGGGTCATGACGATTACCAAGCTCGACACCTGGATGTGATTTTGGAATTAACGCACACGTAATGCCTAATTCTTCTTTGCCACCTAATAGACTTTCAGGATCGAATACTTTAAATGCCAGACCTAATACTGTCGCAATAGGTGCTAATGTGATATAGCGTTTGTCCCAAGTAATCTCTAAACCTAGAACTTCTTCACCATTGTGCATACCCTTAGTCACGATACCCTGATCAGGAATACCTCCGGCATCAGAGCCTGCTTCAGGACTTGTAAGAGCAAAACACGGAATGTCAGTACCATTTGCTAAACGAGGTAAGTAATGTGCACGCTGCTCTTCAGTACCATAGTGCATTAGTAACTCGCCCGGACCTAATGAGTTTGGCACCATGACTGTTACAGCTACAGCTGAAGATTTAGTCGCGATTGTACCTACGATGGTTGAATTAGCATAAGGGCTAAACTCTCGGCCACCGTAAGATTTAGGAATGATCAAAGAAAAGAAGCGTTCTTTCTTCAAAAAATCTAAAATGTGTTCAGGAAGATGCTTACTGTTTTGAATAACAGAATCATCAATCATAGCCATTAACTCTTTCACTGGACCGTCAATGAAAGCTTGTTCCTCTGCCGAAAGTGTCGCTTCAGGCACTGCACGAAGCGCACTGAAATCAGGCTTACCTTGATAGATTGAACCTTCTAACCAAACATCACCCGCGTCTAGCGCTTCTTGTTCTGTAATTGAGATACTTGGTAATACTTTTCTAAATTGTGTTCTTAAACTCATAACTAACTCATCAGACCAGTTGAATATACCTACATTACGGCACAAAAAACGCGTTAGATCAATTGCTCTATGCAATTATTTAACAAGAAAATTACTATGCCTTTGCAAATGGTGGTTTAAGTCATTGAAATAGATAGGCTTACACGTGTAAGCTCAACTTAGAAAATTTTTGAATATAAATATTTAAACTTACAAATTTTGGTTATTAAAACAACACAAAATTCAAAGCTAAGTAGGGGTTAGAATATTTATCTGATATTTTTAATATATAAATCAGTCACTCCTAACTTTGATAGATAAATAGTTTGAATTTAAGTGCTTAGTTATAGACATTAGATTTGAAAAAACACCACAAGAATTGATTACCAACATAACTTGACCGTTTACTTGAACAATGGCGTTTTAGCATTAGACTAAAGTCTAATACTTATGAAAAAGAGGTGTCGCATGTGGCTTAAATCAAAGCTTAAAGTGCTCACCCTTTTCATAGGCATGCTGACGGTCACTTCTGCATTTAGTTTCATGAATGACGAGTATGTCACATGGCGAGATACAATGGCCTGTGAGGCAAAATGCCAATTGTTTGGTTGTAAATCAGGAAGTTTATTTGGTCAAAAGGATGGTCAATTACAAGCATGCCGATGTGAGGGTGAACAAGAATATCTATTAATTTTAGATTAGAAAAGAAAAACGGCGCTTAGCGCCGTTTTTGGTTCAACAAATTTTACTTTGTTAAGTCATCGAAGAACTTCTTAACACCATCAAAGAAGCCTTGTGCTTTCGGTCTGTTTTTACCGTTGTCTGCACCCATGCTCTCTTCTAACTCTTTTAACAGCTCTTTTTGTCTGTCATTTAAGTTCACTGGTGTTTCAATTACTACTTTACAAATTAGGTCGCCGACTGAGCCGCTGCGTACAGATTTTACACCTTTGCCACGCATTCGGAACATTTTACCTGTTTGGCTCTCAGCAGGAATTTTAAGGTTCGCTCGGCCATCTAGAGTCGGTACTTCTATTTCTCCACCTATTGCTGCTGTAGTGAAGCTAATTGGTACCTCGCAGTACAAGTTATTGCCATCACGCGTGAAAATTGGGTGTTCACGCACAGAGACTTGAACGTACAAGTCACCAGATGGCGCGCCATGCATGCCTGCTTCACCTTCGCCAGTAAGACGAATACGGTCTCCAGTATCAACACCTGCTGGAATTTTTACTGATAACGTCTTCGTTTTTTCAACACGGCCTTGCCCATGACAACTATCACATGGATCTGAAATAACTGAGCCTGTGCCTTGACATGTAGGACATGTTTGCTGAACAGCAAAGAAGCCTTGTCGCATTTGTACTTGACCCGCACCATGACAGGTTGGACAAGTCTTAGGCTTAGAGCCTGCTTTAGCACCGCTTCCGTCACATGGTTCACAACTTACCCAAGTTGGTACTTTAATTTCAACTTCTTTACCTCGAACGGCCTCTTCAAGACTAAGTTCCATATTGTAACGAAGGTCTGAACCACGTTGTTGACGCGATTGACGGCGACCGCCGCCACCAAAAATATCACCGAATACGTCACCGAAAATATCACCAAAGTCACCATGGCCACCGCCAAAGCCACCATGGCCGCCACCACCATTTTGATCAAACGCTGCGTGGCCGTATTGGTCATACATCTGACGTTTTTGACTGTCTGTAAGTACTTCGTATGCTTCTTTTACTTCTTTAAACTTGGCTTCTAAATCTGCATCACCCGCTGTTCTATCTGGGTGGTACTTCATAGCTAAGCGTTTATAAGCTTTTTTTATGTCACGTTCACTGGCATCTTTAGAAACACCAAGTACTTCATAATAGTCACGTTTTGACATAGTTTTTATTACTCTTAGATAAGGATAAGCCTACTTGCTCAAGGCTTAAAAAACTGAATTTTAGATAGACTAAGGGCGCGTTAAGCAATGCTTACGCGCCCTGAAGAAATAACAATTACTTGTTATCTTTTACTTCTTCGAATTCAGCGTCAACAACATCATCATCTTGCTTTGCTGAACCTTGCTGCTGTGCACCGGCATCAGCACCTTGTGCTTGTTGCGCTTGTGCATTTGCTTGAGCAATTTCCATAAGCTTCTGAGATTTCTCAGCTAGAGCTTGAACTTTAGCATCGATCTCTTCTTTGCTTTCGCCTTTAATCGCAGTTTCTAATTCAGAAAGTACAGCTTCGATTGCAGTTTTGTCTTCTGCTGGTAATGCATCACCCGCTTCTTCGATTTGCTTACGTGTACCGTGAACCATAGCATCAGCTTGGTTACGTGAAGCAACAAGTTCTTCGAACTTCTTGTCTTCTTCAGCATTTGCTTCAGCATCACGAACCATTTGCTCGATTTCATCGTCGTTTAGACCAGATGAAGCTTGGATAGTGATTTTCTGTTCTTTACCAGTGTCTTTGTCTTTTGCTGATACGTGTAAAATACCATCAGCATCAACGTCAAAAGTAACTTCAATCTGTGGTACACCACGTTGTGCCGGACGAATACCTTCTAGGTTGAATTGACCAAGAGACTTGTTGTCACTTGAGCGTTTACGCTCACCCTGTAACACATGGATTGTTACTGCAGATTGGTTGTCTTCTGCAGTTGAGAATGTTTGCGACTTCTTAGTAGGGATAGTCGTATTCTTCTCAATTAGCGCAGTCATTACCTGACCCATAGTCTCAATACCAAGCGATAGAGGACAAACGTCTAGTAAAAGTACATCTTTTACGTCACCCGCTAATACACCACCTTGAACTGCAGCACCTACAGCAACTGCTTCATCAGGGTTAACGTCTTTACGAGGCTCTTTGCCGAAGAACTCAGTTACTGTCTTTTGAACTAATGGCATACGAGTTTGACCACCAACTAGGATGATGTCATTAACGTCGCTTACAGAAAGATCCGCATCAGCAAGAGCACGCTTAAGTGGTTCGATTGACTGAGTTACTAGATCTTCTACTAAAGACTCTAGTTTAGCACGAGTTAATTTTACGTTCATGTGCTTAGGACCAGTCGCGTCTGCTGTCACATAAGGTAAGTTAACTTCTGTTTGCTGAGCACTTGAAAGCTCAATTTTCGCTTTTTCAGCAGCTTCTTTAACACGTTGCATTGCAAGCGGGTCATTTTTAAGATCAATACCTTGATCTTTTTGGAATTCAGCTACTAGGTAGTTGATAACACGGTTATCAAAGTCTTCACCACCTAAGTGCGTGTCACCATTTGTTGCAAGTACTTCAAACGTGTGCTCGCCATCTACTTCGTCGATTTCGATGATTGAGATATCGAAAGTACCACCACCAAGGTCATAAACAGCAACAACATTGTCGCCTTGTTTCTTGTCCATACCGTATGCAAGTGCTGCAGCAGTTGGCTCATTGATGATACGCTTAACTTCTAGACCAGCGATACGACCAGCATCTTTTGTTGCTTGACGCTGAGAATCGTTGAAATATGCTGGTACAGTAATTACAGCTTCTGTTACTTCTTCACCTAAGAAGTCTTCAGCCGTCTTTTTCATCTTCTTGAGCACTTCAGCTGAAATCTGAGGTGCAGCACGTTTTTCACCACGTACTTCTACCCATGCATCACCATTATCTGCTTTAGTAATAGTGAAAGGCATGATGCCAATATCACGTTGTACTTCTTCGTCTTCAAAACGACGACCGATTAGACGCTTAATTGCAAATAATGTGTTTTTTGGGTTTGTAACCGCTTGGCGTTTAGCTGGCTGACCAACTAACGTTTCACCTTCTTCAGTGAAAGCAATAATTGACGGGGTTGTACGATCACCCTCAGCATTTTCAATAACGCGTGCGCTATCACCATCTAGTACTGCAACACAAGAGTTAGTAGTACCTAAATCGATTCCAATAATTTTACCCATGAATCTTCTCCGACTTCAAAATTCGTTGTTCGTTTCGATGACTAGTAAATAGGGGCAGTGTTTTTGAATTCAAGCGTAAAAATAAAAAAAAATGCATTTTTTTGAAATTATTTTTATTTTGCCTGTTTTATATGCATTTTTTTAAATAATGTCTTAACTAAACTCAATTATCTTGCTTTGTTCACTTCGGTAACACACACTTATTGTATAGCTTACTTGAATGCCTAAATATTTATGATCCTTGCTTGCAAACATTGTGACACATTAGTTCGTGTTTCTTCACTCGGAGAACATCAACGTGCGATTTGTCCTTGCTGCAAAAATGAAATCGTAAGTTATCAAGCTAATCAACAACAATGGCTCATTGCATTTAGTCTGACCAGTTTATTGTTTTTATTGTCTAGTCTTTACCCTTCGTTTGTGAGCTTTAGCCAACATGGTTTGGTCCAAAAGATAAGTTTATGGCAAGCGTTTAATCTACTTGCAGATAAATACAGCATTGTTTTATCTGGTATTTTCATGTTTAGTACGTTTTTAATACCTCTACTTGTTTGCTTATTAGTAATACTAACTAATAGTCATTATTGGAAAGACCTTAACCCACATAATGCACGCTACCTTGCTCGTCTTCTTAACAAAACCAAAACACTAAACCTGGCTGATATTTTTCTTGTTGCAGTTTTAGTAAGTGTATTCAAATTAATGTCACTTGCAGATATTGGATTCGGTCTCGGCTTTTGGGCTTATATTTTATTTGTAGTGTGTTTTATAGAAACCCTTTCACTAATAAACGAAACTGAACTTTGGGAAAGGCAACAGATGCTATTTCAGCCAACATTGTTGCATGATGGCAAAAGCGCTAAAGCGCAAGATTTAAAGCAATGTTTGACCTGTTCGCAATTAACAAGAGAAACACACTGCCCACGTTGTTATACCAAGACTCACTTCCGCAAACCCAACTCTTCTCAAAGAGCTATAATTTGGATGGTGACAGCGGCTATATTTTTAATCCCTGCGAACTTATTACCGATAATGAACACGATCAACTTAGGAAATGATACACCCGCAACAATTTTTTCTGGTGTGGTTGTTATGTGGCAATCTGGCTCTTACCCTGTTGCTATACTTATATTCCTAGCGAGTGTTTGTATTCCAGTAATTAAAGCAGGTGCTTTGTTTTATCTAATTTTACAATCAAGAAGATGTACTCACCCAAAACGCGCAAGTACTATCTATAGATGGTTAGAAATCATGGGAAAATGGTCGATGATAGATGTTTTCGTCGTGATTATTTTGGTTTCTCTGGTACAACTTGGTACGGTTCTCAGTGTAGAGCCTCAAATTGGTATTGTATTTTTTACTATCATGGTGTTATGTCAGATCGTTGCCGTGAATAGTTTTGACCCTCGAATCTTATGGGACAAGTTTCACAATCATGAATGAACATGCTTACATAGAATCTAAGCCGAAATTTACTGTAATTTGGATTATTCCAATTATTGCGCTTTTGATTACCGTCTGGATGCTTTTTAAATACCAAGCAGATCAGGGTTATACCATTTACATAAAGATGACCACAGCTGAGGGGATAACAGCAGGAAAAACCGAAGTTAAAGTTAGAAATGTAAATGTAGGCTTAGTAAAAGGATTAGAATTAGACCTGTCTCAAAATGGTGTTCTTGCTAAAGTGCAGATTGATAATCAATATGGTGATTTACTGACAGAAGACGCTAAGTTTTGGGTTGTGAAGCCTAGAATCGATCAATCAGGTATATCTGGCATGAATACTTTACTCTCTGGTGCTTACTTAGAATTAGAACCAGGTCAGAGTCAAAACCTTTCTTATTTATTCACATTAGAAGATGAGCCAGCATTGATCAGCAATGACATTGAAGGTAAACGCTTCAAATTAACAGCCAATTCAGCCGAAGTTCTTGATATAGGAACATCTATTTATTTTCGTGGATACCGGATTGGACAAATAGAAGCAAGTAGATTTGATGTGGATAGTTTATCGATGCATTACGGCATATTTATTTTTTCTCCATACGATAAACTCATAACCAATAATACGATTTTCTGGGTCAGCTCAGGAGTAGATTTCAGTTTAGACGCTTCTGGTGTTCAATTTTCTACTGGTAGTTTATCTAAACTAATAAAAGGCGGCATTTCTGTAGACTATCCTCCTGAACAAAAGCCCAGTGATACTGCTTCTGCAAATAAAAGCTTTGCACTGCATCATAATTATGCGCAAGCTTTAGAAAAACGATTTGATGATTACGACTATTATATAGTCGAATTTGAACAATCTATTCGAGGACTTAATTCAGGTGCCCCAGTTGAGTACCGAGGTATGAGGATTGGTACTGTAGAACAAGCCCCTGCACAAATTGAAAAAAATGGTGAACCAATATACTTCGAACAAAACAACACTCAAGTGCCGGTTTTGATTAAAATAGAATATGGTCGTATTTACAAAAATGAACAACTTGCAAAACAGTATTGGCAACAAAACATAGACGAATGGATTAGTTCTGGCTTACGTGCATCACTTAAAAGTGGTAATCTTCTAACAGGTGCGGTATACATAGACTTTGATTTTTATAACAATGCTGCTGAAATGGACTTTGTCACTAAAACTGACATTTATCCGGTTCTTCCAAGCATATCAAGTGGTTTTACAGCTTTATCAGAGCAAATGACTGCCCTTGTTAACAAGCTAAATAAACTCCCATTTGAAAAAACGACACATACTTTAAATAATACATTGGTGGCATACCAGTCTCTTGCTGAAGAGTTAAAGGTAATGGTTCACGAGCTAAACAATAACGAGACTGCAGATAAAGTGGCAAAAAATCTAACTCAATTAGAGTCAACATTGACTCAACTCACAAGTAGCTTAAAACAATTTGAAACCACATTGTCTAGCTATCAACAAGACTCTGGTGTAGTCGATCAGCTAACAAATACACTTCGAGAGTTAGAAAGCCTCTCGAATACATTAAAACCTATTTCAAAAGGGTTAAATGAACAACCTAGCATGCTAATTTTTGATAAAAATACACCAAATGATCCTATTCCAGAGAAGCAATGATGCGTATTTTAATAATTCTATCACTACTATTCGTTTTAACTGCATGCTCTTCTGGCCAGAGCACACCGTTAAAATATTATGACTTTACTCATCAGAAAACTAGTGATTCAGCTAGCGTTTCTGAACTTAAACAAGCATTTATACATGTTAATCAAGTTAAAATTGAAGGCGTTGCCGACCAGCAACCTCTTATACAACTTTTAAATGACCATTCAGTCAATATTGCAAATTATCATTTTTGGTCTCAACATCCAAAACATACGCTCACTAACGCACTAACACGTGCCATTGCTAAAGACATTTCAGATTTTTCAACTGTTCCAGCAGGCAAAACTAAAATTGACATTGACGATATTATTGTAGAAGTCACTGTCACTAAACTTGTAGGACATTATAGCCTAGGTTCGTTAATCGAAGGCCAATGGTTTATCTATAACAACGATATAAATGGCAAGAGGCTACAAAGCTCTGAATTGTTTTCTATTTCGACCCCTCTACAAAATTCTGGTTTTGATGCACTAATAAAAGCGCATCAAACTAGTTGGGAAAAGCTTACAGGTAAAGTAACAAAAGCTATTTTAACTAAGACTGACTAAATGAAAGTTGGTAGAAATTGCTTATACCTTGTTCTTCATTTAATTTGATTTGAGTTTTGAATTTGAATCCGCATTTTTTTAGCAAGTTAATACTAGGATTATTATTCGGCTCAGTTAAAGCACAGAGATGTTTAAGCTTAAGAGCATTACTTGAGTACTGAATAAATTCTTTTGCCGCTTCTGTTGCAAAGCCGTATCCAGTGAATTCATCTAAAAATGCATAGCCTAAATCAGGGTAATTTAAAGCGGGCCTTTTGTATAAACCACACACTCCTATTTGTGCAAAATTTTTTTGGCTGTTTTTGAGGCAAACAATATAGGGTGAAAAAGTATTTAGCCTGTAAGGTGTTAAAAACGCTGTGTTTATATAATTAACTGCATCATTCAAATCTTTAATGTGCTTATCTGCAATATTCTGTTTAAAGCTTTCTTGATTTAATAACCTATAAATAAATGAAGCATCATTCAGAGTTGCCTCTCTTAACAATAACCTATCTGTAGTTAATAACATTCAAAATCCTCCATTTATTATTTTTTTAAATTGTCGCCACCAAATTGTATACAATTTATATCTCATTTCTAATTAAAATAGATTAAAAATTATTAGCTTAAGACCTTACTTAAAACTATCAGTTATTAAAGTTAACCTTTCTGTAACCTTTTGTTCTTTTATTTAAACGAAAATTTGATAGGATGCTGTGGCTATAAAAACAACAGATAAGGGTAAGTAATGAATACTGAATCGCCTATTTGTGACTTCGGCCTTCATCAAGGCGAAAAATACACAAGTTTACCAGCGAGCTTTTTAAACTGGATGGTTGAAATTGAACACGAAAAGTGTGCATACGCTAAGCATGAATTACAAAGGCGAGAAATGGCTGCGCTCAAAAGTTGTTCAAAAAGAAATTAGCCCCCACCTGTAGCGCTTTAGAGCATATAGTTTAAACTAAGCGCGTAATTACTATACACGGGTTTATTATGCGCAAAATTTTAACTCTCTCTATGGCTTTTGCCTTATCAGGGTGTACATCATTTAATATCCAGCAAGAAGAAGCTGAATACCTCACCATACTTCATACGAATGATCATCATGGTCGCTTTTGGCAAAATGAAAAAGGCGAGTATGGTATGTCAGCTAGAAAGACACTTGTAGATAGACTAAGAAAAGAAGCTAAAATAAAAGGCCATACTGTATTGTTACTGTCTGGTGGCGACATAAATACGGGTGTGCCTGAGTCAGATCTACAATATGCTGAACCAGACTTTAAAGGCATGCGTTTACTTGGCTATGATGCTATGGCAATAGGTAATCACGAGTTTGATAATCCATTGCATATTCTTGATAAACAAATCGAATGGGCGCGCTTTCCAATTCTGTCTGCAAATATAATTAATAAGCGTGATGGCTCACATGCTTATAAACCTTATACGATATTAGAAAAAAACGGTTTAAAGATCGGTGTAATTGGACTAACAACTATAGACACTGTAAAAATTGCAAACCCTGAATATGTTGGTCACTTGGACTTTATCAAACCTAGCGTAGCAGCAAATAAAGTATTAACTGAAATAGAAGAAAAATATAGTGATATTGATGTAACTATTGCCGTAACGCATATGGGTCATTATCACGACGCAAATTTTGGTATCAACGCACCTGGCGATGTTACTTTAGCGAGAGAGCTACCAAAAGGTATGCTTGATATGGTGATTGGTGGTCATTCTCAGGAACCTGTTTGTATGAACACGCTAGGTCAACCAGACAAAGATTTTAGTCCGGGCAAAGTATGCAAACCTGACAACCAAAATGGTACATGGATCATGCAGGCCCATGAGTGGGGTAAATACGTCGGTAAAGCAGAGTTTAAAATCCAAGGTAACAACGTTTCACTTCAAAATTATCAACTTATACCGGTCAATTTAAAAGATAGTAAAGGTAAGATAATTGGCGAATACATCCCTGAAGATAAAAAAATGTTAGCCCTACTCAAGCCTTTTAAAAAGATAGGTGAAGGACAACTTGATTTACCCATTGGGTATAGTGATGCTTACTTAGATGGAAAAAGAGATACAGTAAGATTTAAACAAAGTCCATTAGCTAAACTTATTATCAAGGCGCAAAAGGAAGCTGTAGATGCAGATTTTGGCTTAATAAGTGGTGGTGGTATCCGTCATAGTATTGAGGCCGGTGAAATTAGTTACAAAGACGTGCTAAAAGTACATCCATTTAAAAACCGAATCACCGTAATGAATTGGTTAGGAAAAGATCTCCTAGATTACTTACAAGTTGTTACCTCTTTTCCGATCGATGCTGGCGCGTATTTGCAATACGAGGGTCTAAGCTTTAATCGTATTAATGGTAAATTAGATAACGTAAAAATTAATGGTGAACCTTTAGAACTAACTAAGACTTACCGTATGAGTATTAATAGTTATAACGCTGCAGGTGGTGACGGTTATCCAATACTTGTTGGAATGGAAGGCTTTGTTCCATCAGACAAAACTGATGCAGAAGTATTAAAAGCATACATCGAAAAACATTCTCCGATAAAGATTTCCGAATTATAAATTAAACTAGCTGAACATGAATATGCCAGACTTTT